>JAUVDU010000202.1 GCA_030595135.1 Deltaproteobacteria bacterium
CACTTGAGCGCATCTCCTGAAAAGTTAAGCCGGTCCACTCATAGCCAACCCCGGGCGGCAATATCTCTCTTGCAGCCTCATCAATAACCGCAATTACATCCCCGGTTGAATAACCGGGATTAGGTTCAGCCACCATGCCGGCCCCGGTAAACATGTTATAACGAATCACGGAAGATGGACCTGTGGTAAAATCTAAGTCGGCGAGGGTGCTTATCGGAACCATGTCACCACTATTGGAACGTAGATAGTAGCTCTTTATCGCCGCCGGCCGATCACGGTATTCGCCTTCTGCCTGAATCTTTACCTTGTACACCCGGCCAAACAGGTTGAAATCATTAACATTGCTGGAACCGGTGAAAGTTCGCATGGTGCTATAGATGTCGGCCAGGGGAACCCCGATTGCCTTGGCTAGAGAGCGATCTACTTTAAGTTCATACAAGGGGATTTCAGCCTTAAAATCTGTCGACATATTATTGACGGCCGGATGTTGTTGAACTCGATTGGCCAGTCGTTGAGCGATATCCTGAAGCTGGTGCCAATTAGTACCGCTTCGATCCTGCAAGATTAACTCAACTCCGTTGCTGTCGCCCAGACCGGCAACCGCCGAAGGTTTAAATACTCGCGTTTTGGTTTCTAATATTTTCTTAAGTTCCGGTTGCACCTCGCGCATGACCCGGTCTACTTTATAGTCAGTACGATCCGGCCAATCTTTCAGTATGACTTCCAGGGTAGAATCCGCTTCGTTGCCGCCTGAACGTTTACTTTCTCCAGCTAAACTGAAGACATGGGCGACGGCCGGATGTTGTTGCACAAGCATTTGCGCTCGATCGGCAATTTTCTTTGAACGATTAACTGACGCCCCATCAGGTAGTTCCAGGTCGACGAAAAACCGACCCTGATCCTCAGCCGGCATAAAACTCGAAGGCAGGTATTTAAAGAGAAAAAAAGTTCCAATCAATATAACCAGAAAACAGAGAAGTGTGCGTTTGTATCGTTCCAGAGTCCAAGCTACAATTTTGGTGTATCGAATTGAACCGTAATCGAGCCCCTTGTTAAAACGTGCAAACATCTGTTTCAACCAGCCGGATGATGACTGACTGTAACCATCCATTAAGATGGCACACAAGGCCGGGCTTAGGGTTAGTGCGACAATGGTTGAGATGAGAACTGATACGGTTATGGCGACGGCAAATTCGCGGTAGAGGATGCCACTGATACCGGGAAGAAAAGCAACGGGCACAAATACTGCGGCTAAGACCAGAGAAGTAGCCACTAATGGTGCAGTCAATTCCGTCATAGCTTCAGCCGTAGCCGTTGCGGCATCGACCCCTTTTTCGTTCATGATCCGCTCTACACCTTCGACTACAACTATAGCATCATCAACGACAATACCTATGGCAAGTACAAGGGCTAAAAGATTCACCGTGTTGAGGGTAAGGCCAAAAACGGACATGGCTGAAAAAGTACCGATGATGGAAACCGGGACAGCCAGTGCCGGAATAAGGGTCGCCCGCCAACTCTGGAGAAATAAATAGACTACTAGCATTACCAATATGAGGGCTGCGGCAAACGTTTTAAGAACCTCTAAAATAGCGGCTTTAATGAAAGATGAGCCGTCATACCAGATTTGCCACTCAATCCCCTGGGGAAATCCGGTTGCGAGCCTGGCCATAACTTGTTTAACTTCGCTTGCAACCTTCAGTGCATTGGCTCCGGGAGTAAGGTATACCTGTAATATTGATGCCGCCCTACCATCAAGTTTAGATTCGAGAGTATAAGCGGAGCTTTCCAACTCAACCCGGGCAATATCACGCAGGTGAATCATGGCACCTGATGGATCAGCGCGCACTATTATATCTTGAAATTCACTTGCCTGGGTGAGCCGACCCTGGGTAGTTATGGGATAGGACTGGCTGATGTTCTCCTTGTTGGGTTGGGAGCCCAGCGAGCCGGCAGCGGCCTCGGCATTTTGTTCGCGTATAGCGCTTATAACGTCGCCCGTGGTCAAGCCATGACTTGCCATTAAATCGGGCCGGAGCCAGATTCGCATTGAATAGCTGCGGGCACCCGTATTGCGAGTGCGACCAACGCCGGGAATGCGCCGCAGAGCCGACGCAATATTAATTGTTACATAGTTTGACAAGTAGATGTCATTATATTTTGCCTCGGTAGAGGTTAAAGCCATTTTGAGCAGCTCTACCGCAGCTTCTTTTTCAACGTTGACGCCCTCTTGCATGACATCAGTGGGCAGATCGGAATCGGCCTGCTTAGCTCGATTCTGGACATCGACTGCGGCCATATCCGGGTCAGTCCCAACATCAAAAGTAATTGTGATTCCGACGCCACCGCTTTTTGAACTGGAAGAGCGCATGTAAATCATGTTGGGGGTGCCGTTAAGCTCCTGTTCAATGGGGGTTGCGACTGATTCAGCTGCAGTAATTGCGGTTGCTCCGGGGAAAGAGGTGCTGACCTTTACGGAAGGAGGGCTGATGTAGGGGTATTGATCAATCGGTAAGGTGAAGAGCGAAATCAATCCTACGATGGTAATCAAGATGGATATAACTGCCGCGCTGACCGGTCTGCGAATAAAAAAATGAGCAATCATTGATGACTGCCTTTTTTGTCGGAGTTGACGGAGGTTGGAGTAGACTCCTCCAATAGTGCGGCTTTCTCTTCTTCTAAACGTTTACTATAATCTTCGGCACTGATAGTGCGGATTTGCTGGCCGTGTATTACTTTGTGGAAGCCCTCAGAGATGATTTTCTCTCCAGCAGCGAGCCCTGAATCGACCACAACTTCCGCTTCATGGCGAGCTCCCGTAACAATAAATCGGCGTTCGGCAGTTCCATCAGGCATTGCGATCATGACATAGGTTCCTCCCTGTTCTATCTGGATTGATTTTTCGTGAATAACGACAGCCTTGGGGATGGTGTCTAATACTAATTGTACTTGCGTGTATTGGCCTGGTAATAACTCCCGATCAGGATTGGGTACTGAAGCCCGCACGGCAAAGGTTCCGGTTTTGGGATTTAATTGTGGATCGGTAAAATTCACCTCACCCCAATAGCGATAATCGCTGTTGTCGGGAAGGGTGATTTTTACCTTGCCTTCAACCGCTTTACCCTCTTCTTCCAGCTTGCGCTGTTCATCGTAGCCGGCTTTACGCTGGCGGGCATGGAGGTAGTCGAGGGCCGACATGTGGAATTGGACATACATGGGATCAACCCGTTTAACTGTGGTGAGCAGGGATTCGCCACCACTACCGACCAGGGCTCCCAGATCGGCATGTGTTGCTCCAACCAAACCCGCAATTGGTGCATGAACATCGGTGTATTCCATCTCCAACTCAGCTTCTTTAAGTTCAGCCGAGGCTGCGGCCAAGCTCGCTTGAGCTTGTTCCCGGGCCGACAGAGCATCGTCCAGATCCAGCTGGCTGGCGGCATCCTGCTTATACAATGGTTCCAGGCGGGCGACATCTCGTTGAGTCTTTGCTAACTGAGCCTGCGCCCTTTCAGCATTAGCTTGAAGACGTTTGACTCGGGCTTTGTAGGGCCGGTTATCGATGCGGTAGAGAAGTTTACCCTTTTCAACCAAACTGCCTTCGGTAAAAGTGACCTCTTCTATGAAACCGTTCACTCGGGCTCTTACTTGAATGTCGAGGGAGGCCTGGGTAGTTCCGATGTAGACGCCATGAATGGGGAAATCTTTTTGTTTAGCCGGCTCTACTACAACTTCCTCGGGGTCGGCCGGGGGTGGGGGTGGTTTTTCACAACTCCAGAGAAATGAGAAAAGCAGACTGATAAAAAGTAGTCCAACTACTCTTTTTTTTGGCATTATAACGGGCATAAGAAAGACACCTCTACTAATTCTCTTAAATTGTCATACCGGCTTTCGTCGGTATATTCGTCGGTATAATGGATATGGGGCTTTTCCCGACGCCATCATCGTTCTATCACATCCGATATTCTTTTGGCAATAGTCTGGAAAATAAGGCCGGTTATAGAATTTGGCGCGGACACCATTATTGGAACTCCATCATCGCCGCCTTGGCGGAGTTCGAGATCAATGGGAATTGTGCCTAACAAGGGCAGGCCGGTTTCCTGGCTGAGTCGCTCCCCGCCTCCATGTCCAAAAATCTCAATTGGTTCTGTACAATTACTGCAGATAAAATAAGACATGTTTTCTACCAACCCGACAATAGGTTGTTTGATCTTGTTAAAAAGTCCGATAGCCCGCCGCACATCTGCCAATGCAACTTCCTGTGGGGTGGTTATCATTAAAATCGAACAATGGGGAATAGTCTGAGCAATTGTAATTGACGGGTCACCGGTTCCCGGGGGCAAGTCGATAACCAGATAATCGAGTTCACCCCACTTTACCTGATCAAGGAGTTGATTAATCACCTTGGAAACAAGCGGGCCGCGCCAAATAAAAGCTTCATTTTCTCCAACCGTCATGCCTAATGACATAATTCGTAATCCATACTTTTCCT
>JAUVDU010000393.1 GCA_030595135.1 Deltaproteobacteria bacterium
CGGTGATGAGGACTGTCACATCCTGGATTGTAAGCAGGCCGATCATCTTGAAAACTTCCTGCATGCCTGGCCCTTTGCCTACCATATGATCCAAAGAAGGATGAAAGGTCTCTTGGGCATCAACCGGTTCGATAGCCTCAAGCGCTTTCTTTCCCTCCAGAACACGGTCAATCAGGACACGAACCTTTTCCAGATCCAAGGGTTTGGTCAGGTATTCATAGGCCCCCAGTTGCATGGCCTTTATGGCCACATCCATGGCACCAAAAGCAGTCATGAAGATCACAGCAGTTTTGGGACTTATTTCCCTAATCTCACTGAGAAGGTCCAGCCCATCCCTGCCGGGCAGGCGATAATCAAGAAAGGCAATCTCGGGCTTGCTGTTTGTAATTTGCTCGATGGTTGTTTCTGCATTCCTGGCCAACAAGGGGGTATAACCTTCATCCTTCAAAAACTGCTCAAAGGCAAAGCGGATCATCTCCTCATCATCAACCAAAAGGATGGCCGGCCGGATCTGATCAAGATCCATGATTACCCCCCTCTTCGGCAACCTGACATTGCTCCCGGAAACGACCGGGAATTTCGACCCGGCTAAAGATTTCGGGGTCAAGAGGTTTAATATTCTCATCTCCGGCCGCAACCTGAACCAGATGGTCGGCAACATGAAGCAAGATAATAATCTCCTGATTAACTCCGGCCGCCGCCAGAGGATTATGGTGATAGAGGGCCGCTTCGATTATAGGATGGGGCATATTCCACCAGTTCAAAAGGTAGGCCCCAAGCCGGGCATGATCGACCCCTAAGACCTCCTTTTCCAACTGAACCGGGTCAAGCTCGGGATGCTGTTTTTGCAGGGCGGTTATTTTAACCAGATCCTCGGGGAAATATTTAAGCATCACCAAAAGCCCGACATTATGTAAAAGCCCGACGGAAGCGACATCCTCAGGAATTTTTTCATCATGAATGATATCATACATCTCACTGACCAGACCGTTACAGGCAACCGCATGCTCCCAGATCGAGTCGATTGAGTAGGGGCCTGAGTCGGCCGCGCCAAGGGCTTGAAAAACCGCACTGCCGGCAACAATATCCTTTAACGCCATGAGCCCGATAAAGACGGATGCTCTTTTTAAGGAGGCGGTGCCGCTCTTAAAAAAGGCGGAATTGGCAACCTGGAGCACCTTCGCCGTCATAGCCGGATCATTTTCAATGACCGCGACAATCTTATCAAAATCGGCATCAGCATCAATCAGCGCCATCACCTGATGGTAAATTTTCGGCAACGTCGGCAATTCGCCAACCGTATTGATCACCTCCAGAAGATTCTTATTTTTCAACGTCTCTTCAATCTCAATCAGACTACTGACCAACTCGATCAATTCACGAGTATTCCAGGGTTTTGCGAGATAGGTTTTGGCTGAACCATCGATTAAAGCCTTATAAACATAGGACTCCTCGACAAAACCGCTTAAGATCAAGCGGATAACTTGAGGATATTTTTCCCTAATCTCTTTAAGAAAGGTATAACCATCCATACCCGGCATTCGCATATCACTTAAAACCATGTCGATCTTGCCTTTACCGGCGGCCAACATCTTGAGACCTAGCTCACCGGAATCGGCAAAATAGAGCTTGTGACCGCTGTTGATAAAAGCCCGGCGCAAAGAGCGCAAAACACTCTTCTCATCGTCAACAAAGAGAATATTTTTTTGTTCAGTCATGTGGTAGATTACCCGTCAATTAGAGTTTGCCGTTGAGCGGGGCAAAGCGATAATGAAAGTTGTGCCCTCGCCGACAACCGACTCCACGGTCAGGCTACCGTGATGTTTATTAGTAACGATATCATGCGAAATATTTAAGCCTAAACCAGTACCTTTTCCGACTGGTTTGGTCGTAAAAAAGGGATCAAATATGCGCTCCAGATTCTCCACTTTAATCCCGGAACCATCATCGGTGATCTTACAGCGTACCCACTCTTCGTCAAAACCGGTCGTAATCGTGATCCGCCCGAGTTCCTGACGCTCCTGCTCCTTGATGGCTTGGGCGGCATTAATAATCAGGTTTAAAATAACTTGATTGATCTCGCCGCCGGAGGCCATAACATCGGGCAGTTCCGGGTCAAGCTCAAGTTCGATTTCGGCGCTGTACTTATATTCGTTGCGGGCAACAACTATGGTGGTCTCAATCGCCCGGTTAAAATTAAAGCTCTCCTTGGCATCCATCTGGTCGATGCGGGAGAACTCCCGCAGTTTGGTAACAATCGAGGTAATCCGTTCAAATCCATCTCTCGATTCAGTGAAAAGATCATCAAGATCTTCGAGAATGAACTCGATCTGGAGATCCTCTTCAAGCTCCGCCGTCTTGGCCAGGGCCGCAGGCCCTCTCTCCGGGAGTTGGCCGGCAAGTTCAGCTACGGTCTTGCGATAGAGTTCCAGAAGCTCAACAAAATTTTTGATGTAGTTAGTAATACTTTCAAAGTTGCTGGAGACAAAACCGATCGGTGTATTAAGTTCATGGGCAACACCTGCCGCCAACTGACCCACCGCTTCGAGACGTTGCGAGGTTCTAAGCTGCACCTGCATCGCCTTCTCTTGACTGACATCCCTCTTGACTGCAGCCAGCGAGATAATCTCGCCC
>JAUVDU010000373.1 GCA_030595135.1 Deltaproteobacteria bacterium
ATAGAGCCCGCTTGCCGAAACCATGTATTCCGCTCGTTAAACAACAGAGCTGGATATCTCCGGCCGCCGGGCCATATCATGTCAAGAACATCTTTGCCAAGAAAATAATACCACGGCCCCTCTCTAACGATGCAACGACACCATCTTTTCGCTCTCAAAGCACGACTACTAATTGGAACCCCAAACCATGGTAAAAGAGACAATCAACACGTTTAATGTCGGAGATTTAGCGGTCTACCCGGGACATGGCGTCGGCCAGATCACCGCTATAGAAGAACGTGAAGTCTGCGAAGAAACCCAGGATTTTTATATAATGGTGATCTTAGACAGTAATATCACGATTATGATCCCTAGAAACAACACAACCAACGTTGGTTTACGCCAACTTGTCAATCAGGATGAGATCAAAGAGGTTTACACCACTTTGAAGCGCCGTAAGGTGAAACTCTCGCACCAGACCTGGAACAAACGCTATAAACAGTTCCATGACAAAATCAAGCGCGGGTCGCTCTTTGAAGTATCCGAAGTATTCCGTGACCTTAACCTGATCAGCCTGAATAAGGAACTCTCCTTTGGCGAACGTAAAATGATGGAGACCGCCAAACACCTGATCGTCTCCGAACTGGCCCGAGCTCGAGCCCTGCCGGAAAGTGACGTGGAAAAAGAGATCCAGGAGATTTTCATCCCCGAACCAAACGAATCCTGACCCCTAAGCCGGCGAAATTATATCCCAAAATATCCATCCACGAAGCGATATAACCCGGCACCCTCAAACACCCTGACTTAATGCTAACCTTTAACTTTTCACGAGATAATCGTTGCTCATAATTCGCGCTTTTTTTACTCTTGCGGCGGCTCTGCTCTCCTTTCAAATTGCCAAACACCAATTTGACCGGATTGATTACGCCTGTGTTGCTTTTTTTATTGTCGGCAGCCTTGTAGCGTACCTCTTTTACCTGGTCAGCCGCTTAAAGAAAGTTCCTTTGCGAACTATGCTTGGAGGGTTTGCAGGTATGGTTGTCGGCCTCTTTATCGCCAACCTCCTGCTCAGAGGGGCTCCTTTTGTCGATCTCTTTGACAACCCGAGAACCAGCTTCACCCTCTATCTTCTGGTCTACTCTATGCTGGCCTATGTGGCGCTTGAGGTCGGCCTCAAAAAAGGTGATGAATTCGACCTGATCCGCTCCCTGATTACAAAAAAAAGAGCTGATCAGGAAAAAATCGTCGACACCTCGGTAATTATTGATGGTCGGATTGCCGATGTCTGCGAAACCGGTTTTATTGAAGGCACCCTGGTAATTCCGCAATTTGTCCTGCACGAGCTACAGATGATAGCCGACTCTTCCGACTCCCTGAAACGAACCCGGGGCCGCCGCGGCCTGGACATCCTCAAACGCATCCAGAATCAGGCTAAAGTTGAGATCATTATTACTGAGGAGGACTTTTCGCGGATCAAAGAGGTAGATGCAAAACTTGTCGCCCTGGCCAAGAAAAGAGATGCCCATATCTTAACTAACGACTTTAATCTCAACAAGGTAGCAGACTTACAAGGGGTTGGGGTTTTGAACCTGAACCAGTTGGCCGAAGCCATGAAACCTCTGGTTCTACCCGGTGAGACCCTAGATGTCATGGTCTCCAAAGAAGGCAAGGAACCAATGCAAGGCATCGCCTATCTCGATGACGGTACCATGGTGGTTATCGATCAAGGCCGCCAACTGGTTGGCGAAACAACCCAAGTCACCGTAACCAGCGTCCTCCAAACCACGGCCGGCAGAATGATCTTTGCGAGACGCAAAAATGGTTCATAAGTCCGCCCTGAAGCCGGCTTTTGCAATCATTGTGGCCGCCGGCTCCGGTCGCCGCTGCCCCGGCCCCCAGAGCAAACAATTCCTCGACCTAGGCCATCAACCCCTTTACCTCTGGAGCGTCAAAGCTTTTCAGGAATGCCCTATTATTACCGGCATCATCATCGTCGGCCCCAATCACAATCCCAATGCCCTACTTGAAATGGAGCGAAAAACAGCCCCTTTTGACAAAGTCGTAATGGTCGTTGCCGGCGGTGACAGCCGCACGGAATCGGTTAATATCGGAGTTACCACTCTGGCCGCGACAATCAACACCCTGTCGGAAATTGACCCGATCCTGATTCACGATGGCGTCAGACCTCTGGTCACAACGACACTGATTGCCAAAGTCGCCGAACAAGTCGGAGCCCGGCAGATCGCCATCCCGACGACAACACCGACAGCTACAGTCAAAAAAATAGTCGGCAAAACCATCACCCAAACCATTGCCCGTGAAGAGATCGGCCTGGCCCAAACCCCCCAGGGAGTGCCTTATGGTTTGCTCCGTGAGGCCCTTGACTTCTGGGAGAAAAATCCCGCTAAACCAATAACCGACGAAGGGGCACTGATTGAAAATCTGCCCCCGGAAAAACGGATAGACGTTACCACTATTAGTGTAGCGGGAGAATCGAGCAACCTGAAAATCACATTCCCGGAAGATCTCAAACTGGCTGAGTCCTTATTACAAAAAAAGATAGATCAAGAAACAACCTATAGACCCCGCCAAGCCACCGGTTTTGGTTATGATGTTCATGCCTTTGCGCCGACCCGAAAACTAATCCTGGGGGGCATTGAAATTCCCGGACATGCGGGTCTAGCCGGCCACTCCGACGCCGACGTTCTAATTCATGCCTTAGTTGACGCCCTTCTCGGTGCGGTTGGGGCCGGCGACATTGGTCAACACTTTCCCGATCACGATCCCTCG
>JAUVDU010000212.1 GCA_030595135.1 Deltaproteobacteria bacterium
GCCGAACAATCAGATCTTTAACCTCTGAATAGTAGAGGGCCAGGGACAACTCCGTGTGATCGGCGAGCTTGTATTCAATGCCAACCTCGTAATTGATAGTGGTCTCTTTTTTGAGACTGGAGTTAGGAATAGTGCTGCCGAGATAGCTGGCGTAGAGATCGAGAAGGGTAGGAAAACGGCTTTTGCGACCGACCGAGGCGTGCGTAATAGTCCGGTCATTCAAAACCCAACGCAGACCAATTTGGGGATTAAAACTATCATTGCTGGAGCGAACCTTGCCGCCGTCGGCATATTTTGGATCCTGATAGTCGTAGCTTAAACCGACGACCAGATCAAGATAATCGGTAATCCGAATTTCATCTTCCAGACCCAAAGAGTAGGTATCCGCTTCATAACGCTCCCAGGCTTCGCCGCGATTATCCTGTTCCTTATGAACATCATTTTTATAATGAAAGGCGAGACTTAGTTTCTGACGGGCTAACTGTTCGCTGCACAAGGAGATTGATCCACCCCATGAATGATCGTCGTAGCAACTGTGAAAAGCGCGACGGCTATTTTGGGTTGAGTAACTATCGTCATCATAGGAGTCCAGAGTATTCTTATAGCCATCGCGAAAAATGCGGGTTTTTAATTCGAGGCCCTCTTTAAGCCGTGAGTTTCCGATAGCGTAGGTCGTCAGTTTTTCCCAGTTGGTAAAGCGCCAATATTTCAGTTCCCGGCCACTGATGGCAAAGGTATGCGGCGGCACATCCCGTTTGGCATCGACGGCGTTGACGCCGACGGCATATTCATGCCCCGGAGCCGGCAGCCAGCCGATTTTAAACGAACCGGTTTTGTTTTTTCTCCTCGCGTTATTACGATTTTTACCGCTCTCGTTGCGGCTATCGGAAAAACCGTCAGGCAGCCTGAAAGTTCTCAGGTTGAGTGTGCTCGCCCCGAGCGCCATATACCATTTCCCCAGCCGGCTCCCAAGATTAACGACAGATCGATAACCGTCAACCTCTTGCACCCCAAGAGTGATATCTCCTTCGAAAGGACTTTCAGGTTTTCGGCTAATGAGATTAATTACCCCGCCCATCGAGTTGGGCCCGGAAAGGGCCGAGCTTAATCCTTTACTGACGGTGATTCGAGAAAGGTTATCGGTACTTAAAGTTCCGACATCGACGTAACCGTCATTAGGCACCGAAATCGGGATACCATCATAGAGAATCGGCACATAACGCTGATCAAACCCCCGAATCGAAAATTTATGCTCATTCTTGGTTCCGATAGTACTAAAAACTCCAGGCAGGGTGTCAAGTGCATCGCCAACCGTAATACTGTCATTTAGCTGTAGCTCTTCCAGATTGATAATTTCCTTGGTATTAATTGTGGGCGTGGTTTCATCGTTCCCGGTGACAACCATCGTACCAAGGCTGAAAACCCCCTTATCAGTGACTGGCTCGGTTGCATGAATTGGCGAGACCATGAACAGGGTAAGAAATTGAAGCGTTATGGCAATGAATATGTTTTTGTTGAAGTTGGGCATGACATTTCATCCTGTTTGAGATTGCTACTGTTTTTCCGTTACCAACGTTTTTCTGGTGATCATAAGATAGACAAAAGTTAACAAAATCATAATATGAAAAAGCCAGATTACAGGTCGGGCAAATGGTGCCCGGCTAGCCTGCAAATGAATACCGGGGGTTGATGAGCCGGGTACCGGCGGCGTAAATCCCAGCAAAGTAATCTGCAAAGATCCCTTTGCCAGCGGATTGTAAGTGGCGATCTCGCCGCTGACAATCTCAACCCCGTTTTTACTCAAGCTGACATGGGCCCGGTTTTTGTCAAAGCTGAAATCATCACTGTTCCACTCACGACGTGGCTTTTTAAAAATTTGGGGATTGTCGTAAAAAGTGATCTCTTTGATCGTTAGCTGGTGCTCTTGATCAAGTTTTATGGTGCTGTTCATGTGGGCTTTTACCGGGGACGGACGCCAGCCCCAGATAAAACCGGCGCCGTGACCGGCAACCAGGAGGCCAAAGAGCAAATGGATAAAAAACAGCAGCCATTTCTGCCGACTCAAACCCAATTTAGGGGGAAATCGACGCCACGTACAGACAACCAAGTTAAGAGCCAGTAGCGCCACCAACAGACAGAGTCCGACAAACCAGAATCTTAAGCTCGGATATTGACCGCTATCCTGCAAGAACCAGTCAATAAACAGACTATGATTCATAACTTTAGCGATCTTTTTTCCACCGCTCAACTTGAGAATATAAGGGAAAACAGCAAACCAGATACAGAGAAGCCCTAACAGGCCCGTAGTGAAACGCTGCGAAGCCAACATAGCTGAGGATATTTTCATAGATTTACCTTAGGATTGATGAACTCGCACCCCAAGAGCACTTCCTTCGGGGCGTAAAAAGTAACGGGATGGCTAAGTAAAAATTTCGATAGACAAGTAGCTGTGGTTTCCCAGACGCGAGACCATACATGTAGTATGTCGAGGGTCTGGAAAATCACAGCTACGCAGGATATCGGAACTTTTTACAACGTCATCAAGGTTTGTAAAACTGAGCCATAAGCAGCAATGGGCCGCAAGAGAGTCCGACCAGAGAGTACCAGAGACCGGGTTTACGGCTGCCGCCGGGCAGATGGAGGGCCAGCATCAAATATACGAGTACCATTGTCGAGATCATAAAACCGGAAGACCAGTGCCAAACATCGCCCCACCCCCGTAAACACCAGATGATACCAACATCCTCGCTCAACAAGTAAAAAAGAGCCACCACCATAATTGTATTGCGCCCCTGAAAACGGAGTTGCGCAGCATTTTGAGCAGCCGTAGAAGTAGTGACCAGCGCACTCATAAACAGGGCACTGGCGAACAAGCTCAGAGCTAAGGCCAAACGGCGAAAAAGATGAAAAGCTACAGCATACGAATAGCTGTGATTATAGTCGAAACAGGGTGGAGATGACGGACATAAGAGAGCTGCGACAAGCAAAAGGACAACGATAACCAAGGACCAGCGTTGCTCTGAAACCTGATTGGGATTACGCCAATATGAGATCAGGGTTAACAACCCGACAACAAAAGCGGTAGAGGAGAGTGTTTCAATCGAATTAAAGACCGGGAGTCGGCTAAACTGTAAACCATAAGATACAAGCACCCACACATGACCAATAAGCACCGGGATGAGCAACATTCGACTAAGATCGGATTTTTTCAGCCAGGCGAGGATGGCTGCAGCAAAATAGAAACAACACAAGGGTATCAGGAAGTTCATAAAGTAAAAATATCAGGCACGAGTTAGAATTTTAAAACGCCCGCTTTTAGCATAAAAGTAAACTAATAGTCAATGATAATAACTAATAATAACTAAAACTAACAAATAATTACCTTTTATACAATGTGTAATAATTTCGCAATCAAACCACATGCTGATAAACTCAGGCCAAAACCACAAAACTTACAATTACGAACCATAGCCGCACCTTCTCCCTTGATATTGTTCTTGTCAGAGTTATAATCCTCAGGTATAACTGACAAGCAAACGCATTTTTTTAAATAACCAGCCAAGTAAAAGTAAACAGTTTTCACGATTATGATAAAAAGACTTGTCGCCAGCTTGACAATTTTAAACTACCTGGGGTCATTGCTGTTTATCTTCGGCTTTGCCATGATGGTTCCGGCTCTGGTTCATATTTTCTTTCCCGGACCGGAGATTTCGCCCCGTATCATCGCTGCTTTCATGGTTCCCGGCATGATCACCAGTGCCATCGGCATAATCTTGACGCGGCGTTTGCCGGACAAAGTTCCCAATATCCAGGATGGCATGATCATTACGGCTCTAGCCTGGATCGTGGTCTCTTTAGCCAGCACCGTCCCTCTCTATATATTGCTCGATCACTCCTTTGTTGATACTTTTTTTGAGGCCACCAGCGGGATTACAGCCTCCGGTCTGACAATCTTTACGGGCCTCGACGAGATGCCGCCGGCGGTGTTGTTCTGGCGCTCTTTTACCCAGTGGATCGGCGGCATCGGAATTTTAACTTTTTTTCTGGCCGTCAGTTTTCGAGGTGGCAGCACCGCGGCTACCCTCTTTAGTGCCGAAGGTCATAAAATTCACAGTAGCCGACCGGTACCCGGCATTTTCAATACGGTCAAAATCATCTGGATCATCTATGGCAGTATGACCGTAGTTGCATTCATCCTCCTCTACATGGAGGGAATGACTCTTTTTGATGCCATAAATCACACCTTGACCCTGGTTTCGACCGGCGGTTTCTCGACCCAT
>JAUVDU010000016.1 GCA_030595135.1 Deltaproteobacteria bacterium
CACTTCTATTTTGGAATCTGAGGGAGAAGCTGCGGATGAGTTTGAACTCGAAGATTTTGGCGATACCCTCGATGATCTTGAGTCTGTTTTTGAGGAGCCGGCAGAGATCGCTTCGGGTGTAGTCGTCGAAAGTGGTGCAGAGCTCGAACCGGAGCCCGAGCCGGAACCCGGGGTTGAGAGCGAGGTTGAAGACAGTTTATCAGAGTTGGTTGACGGGGATACTGATGCTCTGCTTGCCGATGATGATTTTACGGAGATTGAGATATCCGAGAGGCCTGAAACTGACGACCCGGTTCTGGCCGAGCTCAAAAGTGCCGGCTTGACTCCTGAAGATGAGGTGGTTGGGGTCTCGGCGAGTGACGCTGTCTCTTCGCCAACCCCTGAGCTTAAAGGGGAAAATGATTTTGATGAAGAAGAGTTAGGTGGTATCGATGACATTTTAGGTGAAATTTCGATCGAAGAAGATGCTGTTCCAGAGAATCTGTCTGAGGTCGGAGTCGAAAAGTCCGAAATAGAGGGAGCCGGCCAAGATGAAGACGTTGAGTTTTCTGAGTTGGTTCTTTCTGAAGAGGCTGTTGACTTTGAAGAACCGTCTGCCCAAATCCATATCCCGGAACCGGCCGAGAATTTGGCGGAAGCAGTCGTTCCCGAGGCGGTTTTTACGGCTGAATCTCCGGGTGCCGAGATTGAACTGCCGGATGACTACTTAGTTGATGAAGAGGAGCTTGCGGCCAGTGTTGAGCCCGAACCTGTGGCCCAAGTTCTCTCCGCAGCCCATCCATTAACGTTGGAATCTGGGGAACCGGAAGTTTGTGCCGAACCGATCTCTCCCGATTTTTCCCGGCAGATTGAGAGCATGACTCAGGAGTGGAGTAAACAGCTTCTGCAAACCACTTATGCCAGTATGGACAAGATGATTAAAGCCATCGGTGATTTGGCTCCGACAATTGTTGATCAGGTTGCCCGGGAGGTAATTCCGCCGCTGGCCGAAAAAGTTATTAAAGCCGAGATCGCTCGCCTCGAAGAGAAATTGGAAAGCGAGGAAGATCAAGAAGAAATTTCTGACTAATAATAAAAGATAAACCGTAACTATTCAGCTAATCCGTAAATTCTGGGGACACAATCCCGATTTCCTTCGGAGAATCAGGTTATGTCCCCAGAATTCACTGAAAGTCATCAATATTCGGTGTTTTCCTACTTACGCTGAATAGTTACGATAAACCATTAATAAGGAAACATTAAGCATGACCGAAAACTCCAAAACCCAACCACAACAGCTGGATAAAAATTACGATCCTCTTAAGATTGAGGATAAATGGTATGAATTCTGGGAAGAGAGCCACTGTTTTGAGGCCGATCCTGCGGCCGATGGTGAACCATTTTCGATGGTTATTCCGCCCCCCAATGTGACCGGTTCTCTGCATATGGGGCACGCGTTGAATAATATTATCCAGGATATCCTGGCTCGCTACCAGCGCCAGCAGGGCCGTAATGTCTTGTGGATGCCGGGTACCGATCATGCCGGTATTGCGACGCAAAATGTAGTTGAACGCCAATTAGCGGCCGAGGGACTCGGACGCCATGATATTGGCCGGGATAAGTTTATCGAAAGGGTCTGGCAGTGGCGTGAAGAGTCGGGCGGCACGATTCTCAACCAGCTCAAGCGTCTCGGCTCATCCTGTGATTGGCGTCGGGAACGTTTTACTATGGATGAGGGGCTCTCCAAGGCGGTGCGCGAAGTTTTTGTCACCCTCTATGAAGAGGGGCTTATCTATCAGGGTGATTATATTATCAACTGGTGTCCCCGCTGTCATACGGCCCTCTCCGACCTGGAAGTTGAATTTGAGGAACATGATAACGGCAAACTTTGGGATCTTGAGTATCCGCTGGCCGATGGCGGCGGTTCGATTATCGTTTCGACGACTAGACCGGAAACCATGCTTGGGGATACGGCGGTCGCGGTTAATGGTGAAGATGAGCGTTATCGTCACCTGGTCGGTAAAGAGGTTATGCTGCCGCTGATGGATCGGCGGATACCAATTATTGCGGACGAATATGTTGATCGTGAATTTGGTTCCGGAGCGGTCAAGATAACCCCGGCTCACGATGCCAATGATTTTGAAGTCGGTTTGCGCCATAAGCTTGAAATAATCAAGATTATGGATGAAAAAGGGTCTATGAATGAAAATGCCGGTGCCTATGTCGGCCTGACCCGAGAGGAGTGTCGCGAACGGGTGGTCGCCGATTTGCAAAAGTTGGGGCTGTTGCCGGCAACTAAAGATTATCAACATAATGTCGGCCACTGTTACCGCTGTCGGACGATTATTGAGCCTTATCTTTCAAACCAGTGGTTTGTCAAGATCAAGCCGATGGCGGATCAAGCCCTTGCCGCGGTGAGAGAGGGAAAAACCAGGATTATCCCAAAAAACTGGGAAAAGACCTATTTTAACTGGATGGAGAATATTCGTGATTGGTGTATCTCGCGCCAGATCTGGTGGGGCCATCGAATTCCGGCCTGGTATTGTGATGCCTGCGGCAAGATGATTGTTGCCCGTGAGGATCCCGATTGTTGTCCGCACTGTTCAAGCCCGAATTTGCGTCAGGAGACGGACGTTCTCGATACCTGGTTTTCATCAGGGCTCTGGCCTTTTTCGACGATGGGCTGGCCCGAGTCGACTGCTACCTTGAAAAAGTACTATCCGACCTCGGTTTTGGTCACCGGTTTTGATATCCTCTTTTTCTGGGTTGCCCGGATGATGATGATGGGGCTTAAATGTATGGATGAAGTTCCTTTCAAGGATGTCTACATTCATGCCCTGGTTCGTGATGAACATGGCCATAAGATGAGTAAATCTCGTGGCAATGTTATTGATCCCCTAATCATTATTGATAAATACGGCGCTGATGCTCTGCGCTTTACTTTGGCTTCTTCTGCTGCTCAGGGTCGTGATGTCAGTCTCTCCGAGGCTCGGATCAGCGGTTACCGAAATTTTGTCAACAAACTTTGGAATGCGGCCCGTTTTACGTTGATGAATCTGGAAGATTTCTCTCCCGATACGGTTATCGAAAAGAGTAATCTCTCCCTGGCCGAGCGCTGGATCAGCTACCGTCTCAACCAGACTATCGGCGAAGTGACTGTTGCTTTAGACGAGTACCGTTTTAACGATGCCGCCCAGGCACTCTATCAGTTTACCTGGCATGAATTCTGTGATTGGTACCTGGAACTTGCCAAACCCGACCTTTTTCAAAATGAAGATGCAGGCCGGAGAAAAACTGCGCAAGCGGTTCTCTATCGGACTCTGGATCAAATTGTCAGGTTGCTCCATCCGATTATGCCCTTTGTCTGCGAAGAGATCTGGCAGACTCTGCCTCAGGTTACAGGTGCACCGGAAAGTATTATGCAGACCGTATTCCCGAAGGTCGCGGCGGAGTTTGATGATGCTTTAGCTGCTCATGAGATGGCGCAGCTTATGGAAGTGATTACGGCGATTCGTAATATTCGGGGAGAGATGAACCTCTCTCCGGGCCAGCGTTTGGCGGCAGTCATTAGCGGGACTGACGAGGATACGATCAATGTTCTTAATAACAGTTCGGATTGCATTGCCAATCTCGCTCGTCTTACCTCTTTGACGATTGCCAAAAATGCCGTTCGGCCGCCACAGTCAGCCGTCGGCCTGGCCGCCGGCTTGGAGATTTTCGTGCCCTTGGCCGGATTAGTTGATTTCGCTCAGGAAGGGGCGCGGCTGGCCAAGGAGTTAAAGAAAACCGAGAAAGAGTTTGCCGGCGTCAGCAACAAGTTGAACAATCAAAAATTCCTCGCCAAAGCGCCGCCGGAGATTATTGAGAAGGAACAAGGCAAACATCAGGAACTCAGCCTTAAACTCGAAAAACTGCGGGTTAATATTAAGACCTTGGAACAGGTGACCGAATCCTGATCCAGGCCTCTAATAAATAATAAAGCCCCCAAGTCATTATGATGATTTGGGGGCTTTATTATTTGGGTTTTCTGTAGATTGGCAAATGGTGGAGGATAAGGGAAACGTCAAATTAGTAGAGTTAAAAACCTCCTCAAACTAAGCTATTACTACCTTTTCTCGTGTTTCACTTGAACCGCTGGCCTTCTTATTTAGTTATAAAAGTGACACGTAAAGTGACACCACTTGAAAGCTATATTATATTGATGCTTCTTCGGTCAAGTTATAAATTATTTCTTGATGATGTAAATAGAAGGTTAATTGACTGTAATAGGATTTTGTCAGAAAACTTTACAATATTGTTTCCATTGGCAGTAAAATTAGATGATTCTGAGTGTCTTAGTGGTCGGTATAAATTTTGCTTGAATACACGAGGCTGAACGTATTCGAAAATATACCTAGTTTAAATGGTGTGGGTGCATTATGGAGCAAAGAGCGGTGACTAGATATAGCCTTCAGGTTCCAGCTCATGTTGAAACTATGGTTAGCGGTGAGAATGTACGGTCGTATGAATGGAAAACCCGTGATGTTTCATCTAGTGGAGCGTTTTTTTTGACCAATGGTCAGTTACTAGAAAATGGTACAGATATAAAGGTTAGTATCTATCTCAACTCATTTTCAGGTGCCGGGTCATGGGTTAAAATGAATGGCCGGGTGGTTCGTGCTGAGAGTGAAGGTCTCGGGGTCTGCTTTGATGGTCAATATCAGTTTGTTAGCAATTCAGTTGATATTGATATGTGTAATAAGTTAGGTTCTGCCTACGAATCATAAGGCCCGGTGTTCCCATAGCAATTATTAAGAGCAACGGACTTCTAATCCTCACACTTCTGAACAAAATCACATACTTACAATTATTGGTGCAATAAACCGATCCTAGAGTTGTACCACTGTCGAAGAAACGCGGCAAACTTTTATCTTAATCAATAACTTAGACTCAACGAAAACAAATAAACACCTGCTTAGAAATAATTTAACAAAAATGTGAAACAGTATCTTACGTACCTTCCCGCCTGATTGTCCCCCTATGCTTGATCTGTGGAGCCCTAGCGTGCGTGTGTTAAATCTTGCTGTACCAATTATTAAAATATAGCGTTTTTCAAGCACTGGGTTCTTAAGGCTTTTCGAATTTGGATAAAGTTTGAAGGGAAATAACAGGTTAGGTCAGAAGGGATTCTACGTCTAAAATAGTAACGTCCATCAGGCTTGCAATAGAGATATTGAACCATAAAAAAAGTCCTTCCATTTGTGACACTTTTTAAATGAAAAGACTTAATGATTTAGGATAAGAAAATAAATTCAGTGACTTGTTCGGCAAATGGTGGAGGATAAGGGATTCGAACCCTCGGCCTCAGCGTTGCGAACGCTGCGCTCTCCCAACTGAGCTAATCCCCCCGGTGCTTGCTTGAACAGTGAGCTGTTACTACTAAAAAAGTATCTAGCTGTCAAACCAAATTTAGCACTATTTTTCTGGGTAACGTTTTTCAAGGACCTCACGGATCGCTTTTTTCAACTCGTCCAAGCTGGCTGCTTTGACGACGTAGGCATCCGAGGCCCAGGTGGTGAAATCTTGTTTGTAATCACCGTAGGCGGAGCAGAGAATGACAGGGATATTTTTGTCCATTTCCTTGATTTTTATGAGGGTATCAACCCCGGAAATGCCGGGCATCTTAATATCCATGACGACCAGATCCGGTTTGGTCTCTGGAATCATCTGCAAAGCTTCTTCACCACTGGCGGCAGCTGTGATGCTGTAGCCCTCTTCCTCAAGTTCCTCTTTGTAAAGCCAGCGGATATTCTCTTCATCATCGACTACCAGAATTGAATATTGTTGTGTGTCCATGTTTTTTCCTCACTTTCCGGTTTGATTTAATATTGAAATTACTGGATTCCGGCTTTAGCCGGAATGACATTTTAATCGGAACTTACCCTTTTTTATTAAATTGTCGGTCTTGGCTGTATTTTATGATTGAAAGGTAAAGAGATGGAGACCTTTACCCCTTTGCCCTCCCGGTTTTGAATGCGAATGTCGCCATGATGGTTGAGGATGATACGATGACAGATTGGCAGTCCCAGACCGGTGCCCTCGTGTTTGGTCGTGAAGAAGGGGTTGAAAATGTCGTGAATAAACTGTTTCTGGATGCCGTTGCCGTTGTCTTCGATCTCGACTAGAGCTCTCTCATTTTGCTCCTTGAGGTCACAGTAGCAGGATGTGCGAACCAAAATTTGGCGATCATCGGTGGGTGTACCGGACATGGCCTGAATGCTGTTGTTGATTAGGTTGATTAGTACCTGTTTCAACTGGTTGCCGTCACATTCAATCACCCTCATTTCGGGGGTTAGTTGGGTTTTTAGGTTGATTTCCTGGTTTTTTAGTTCACGGGAAAAGAGAGCTATGGTCTCTTTGATCAGCAGATTAAGGTCGCAAGGCTCAAATCTTTTGCTTTCCGGCCGTGAAAAAGAGAGGACGTTGTTGACGATCTCTTCAAGACGTTCGATCTCTTTAGTGATAATTTGGCTGTAGGTTTTCTCCCGGCTTTGATCGGGAATTTTTTTGTGCAGCCGCCGGGCAAATCCGCCAATTGAGACCAGCGGGTTTTTGATTTCATGGGCAATGCTGGTGGCCATCTCGCCTAAAGCCATCAACTTTTCACTCTGGGCCAGACGGCTCTGAGCGTTGTTTAAACTGGCCAGAGAATTTTGCAGGCGCTGGTAGAGTTGGGTGTTGTCAAGGGCTAAAGCGGCGGCATCGGTAAACAGGGTAATGTAGGAGAGGTCTTGCATGTTGATATGGTCAGCATTGGCCAGAATCAGGCCCTTGAGCTGATCTTGACTTGAGATGGGTATGACGACGCTTTTTTGCCCGGGCAACAGAGATTTGAGCTTGGGGTGAAGTACGGTGACAAAGTCAGTCGGGATTATGATGGGTTTTTTTCCGGCTACGGCTTGCTGGAAGCGACTGGGCGCCGTATCCAACTTGGGCAGTTTGAGCTCTGCAACTACTTTTATAATTTCCTGCGGTACCTGGGCGCTTGCTTCAAGGAGATGGTTTGTCAGGGTTTTGAGATGGTTACGCTCTTTCACGTTATCGGGGGCCGTTGGGGCTTGGTCTGGAGCCGTGGCGTAATGAAGAGCCTGCCAGGAGTTTTTATCCTCCTGAAACTTAAGATAGAGGGCCGGAGAGCAGGTGAAACCCTCATTGCTGACCAGAGCTCCGAGGGTAAGGCGGATGGTCTCTTTCGGGGTGTCAGCCGTCAGGAGCGCGTTTTTCATTTGGTGGGAAAGGGTTAATTGCCGGGTTCTCAAGAGTGACGCCTGGTTGGCAGACGAGAGCTGGTCTTGGGCTTGGGTTCGTTCCAGGGTTGCAGCCATATGGACGGCCAGAATTTCGAGAAGTTCCAAGTCCTCTTTTTCCAGAGGCAGGAGATCTCGGCTTTGAGGTTTGTCGGCCAGGAAAAATTCAAGGGTGCCGACCATTCTGTTTTGGCTATGCAGAGGAAGGATGATGTGGGCACAGAACTGACTGAAAAAGTGCTGGTATACTGTTGATAGCGGCAGCGAGCTGGTTTTATCGATGACCAGAGGGTGAGAGCTGAACTTAGCTCTATTGGCCTGACTTCGGCTTACCTGTAAAACCAGCTCACGTTGTTTAGCATTACTAAAACCTTGGTCAATCGATTTTGCCGGAGACTGATCCGAGGCGAAAACATGGAGGATCGAAGCGGAGTGAGAAAAGAAGGTCAGAGCCGAATTCGGGAGCTGTGAAAAGACGCTTTGTACATCTTTACTGGCATTGAGCTGAGCTCCGATTTGATGGAGAAACTTCAAGCGCCTGACTTTTTGCTGAGCCCGGTTTTTTAAGATTGAACTGCGCAGAGCCAGTGTGATTTGCCGGCAGATGATCTGGAGAAAGAGGATTGTATCGTTGTCGATAGCAAAGGGTGTCGGGTTGAGGAGAACCATGGTGCCGTAGGCTTGATTTTCATCAGCTAACGGTAGGCTCCAGCCGTGCGGCCGCAAGGTTCTGAAAAGATCATCGGCATGTAAAATGTCAGGGTCAAGAGAGTTAGGCAGCATGGTGGTTAGTGGTTTGCAGAGTGGGTCGTCGGGGAGCGGGAGTTTGTAGCTGTACGGTGGAGCCGGCAGTTGCAGGCTGCCGCCGGAATCGGCGGCTATGCGTAGGATCAAACGTCGGCCCCGGCGCTGCAGCAGGTAGAAAGCGATGGTCGGGGCCAGATCTTTGACACAAAGATAATGGGCCGTCTGCGTCAGGCGTTCATTGATCTGTGACGCAGAACTGCTGATTTCCACGATCTTGGTCAGGATATCATATTTTTGCTGAGAATCCATTCTTTTCATTTCGCTAAATACTATTTTGAGACCGACTTTTTTATTTTTTCATAGAGTTCTTCGTATTTAACTGCACTTTGCGACCATGAGAAATCATTGCGCATACCGTTTTGGCGTAGTTTATTCCAGAGTCGGGGTTCTTGGTAAAGTTGTAATGCCTCATTCAAGGCTTCTTCCAGAGCGGCGGTGGTGTAGGCGCTGAACTTAAAACCGTTACCGCTTAAGTTTTCTCGGTCGAATGAGGTGATGCTGTCATCCAGGCCGCCGACCGCTCTGACCAGGGGGACGGTTCCGTAACGCAGGCTGTACATCTGGTTAAGGCCGCAGGGTTCATAGTGTGAGGGCATCAGGAAAATGTCGGCTCCGGCTTCAATCAGGTGGGCCAGGCGGTTGTCGTAGCCGCGTCTAAAAGCAATTTGGGTCGGATGTTGATGGGCTAAACTGGTCAAACCTTCCTCGATCTCAGGTTCGCCAGTGCCGAGAAAGATGAATTGGGCTCTGAATTCGTTCACTTTTTTCAGCAGCGGCAGGATCAGGTCAAAGCCTTTCTGGGTTACCAGCCGGGAGACCATGCCGATTAGTGGCAGCCGGTTTTTGTCGGGTAGATTGAAGGCTGCAGTTAGTTTCTTTTTGCAGCTTTTTTTCCCAGTCATGCGGCCGAGACGGAAATGGTTACTGATAAAAGGGTCATCGGCCGGGTTCCACTCCTGGTAATCGACTCCATTTAAGATGCCGTATAGATCCTTCCGGCGCTGTTGGAGTACCGGTTCCAGCCCGAAGCCGAATT
This sequence comes from Deltaproteobacteria bacterium, assembly GCA_030595135.1. GTDB lineage: Bacteria > Desulfobacterota > Anaeroferrophillalia > Anaeroferrophillales > Tharpellaceae > Tharpella. The sequence goes on from JAUVDU010000016.1 coordinate 9,109, forward strand.
CCGCTTGCAGGATTTCGCGGCTGTAGGCCCGGCTGACGGTGTTTAAGGCGTCGGCATAGACCAGGCCGCCTTTGAGGAGGTTGAGGCGGTCGAAAAATTCGAGACGTTCAAAAGTGAACTCCTCCCAGCCGAGCCCGGTTATCGGCATCAGTTTTTTATCTTGAATGCCTTGATAGCCGAGATTATGGATCGTAAAAAGCGAGCCTCCCTGATAGCGGGGCCGATCTTTGTAGAGGGTTTTGAGATAGACTGGAATCAGGGCCGTCTGCCAGTCGTGGGCGTGATAGATATCTATTTCAAGATCAAGGGCTGCGACCGCCTCAAGGATAGCCCGGCAAAAGAAGATAAAGCGAATACCGTTGTCCGGGTACTCTTTTTCGGGTGGGCCGTAGAGGAATGGGCGATCAAAAAAGTCATCCTGACGGATCAGTGAGATGCTCAGGTTTGGGTGTCCGGAGGACACTTTGATAATGCTGCCTGAGACCTGCGTTGTTCCCAGGGGAACCGTAACCGTGGTGATTTCGTTAAGTTTTAGTCCTTGCTCTTGAATCTCCCGGTAGAGGGGCAGGAAAAGGTGAACCCGGTGACCTCTCTCTGCTAAAGCGGATGGTAGAGCTCCGGCAACATCGGCCAGACCGCCGGTTTTGGCAAAAGGAGTAGCTTCAGGTACCGCAAAAAGAATATTCATCAAATATACTCGTAAAAGTCGTGGGATGGCTAAGCAAAAATCACTACGACACTATCAGATTTTAGCTTCGCGGAGAAACTTGGCAGATTCCTCCGGCGGTGTCGGGTTGATATAAAAGCCTGAACCCCATTCGAAACCGGCGACCCGGGTTAGTTTGGGAATGATCTCTATGTGCCAGTGGTAGTAGTTGGAAGTGTCATGGTAATTGACCGGGGCGGTGTGGAGAATGAAATTATAGGGCGGGGTATCAAGTACCCGGTTAATTCTTTTTAAGGTGTCGGAAAGGATCAGGGCGAGTCCTTCGATCATATTTTTACTGTTTAATTGATAGTCATGAGTATGTTTTTTTGGCAGAATCCAGGTCTCAAAGGGGAAACGCGGGGCATAGGGGCAGACAGCGATAAATTCATGATTTTCACTGACCATTCTTAAGCCTTGATTAATTTCTTGTTGGATAATATCGCAGAAAACACAGCGCTCTTTATAATCGTAGAATTTTTTTGCTCCGTCAACCTCTTCCTTAGCTCGCTTGGGCACGATCGGCAGGGCGATAATCTGGGAGTGAGAATGCTCGACTGTAGCTCCGGCTGCCATCCCCTGGTTTTTGAAAACCAGGATATAGCGGAAACGCTTATCACCGGCGAGGTCACGGATGCGATCCCGGTAGGCCCATAAAACATCTTCAACGGCTTCAATCGGCATGGTCGCCAAGGTTGCCTGGTGGTCGGGGCTTTCGATGACGACTTCATGGGCTCCGATGCCGTTCATCATATCGTAAACCCCGTCACCCTGGCGGACAAGGTCGCCCTCAATGTGCAGGGCCGGAAATTTGTTCGGTACGACTCTTAAGCGCCAGTTGGAGTCGTTACTCTGGCTGCCGGGTTGTCGATAGGCGAGGATTTCGGGAGGGACAACATCTTCGTTGCCGGGGCAGAAGGGGCAGAAGCCACTTTTTTTCTCCATTTTCAAACTGCTGAATTCAGAGGGTCTTTTGCCTCGTTCTCGGGAGATGATTACCCAGCGGTCGACGACCGGATCTTTGCGTAACTCAGACATGATGTTGCCTTTTTAAAAGTCAGTTAGTTAGTTTATTATCTATTATAACCATTATAGTACATCCGTCAACTCTTTAGCTTGAAATTTTAGCGTTTTAGCTGATATTTTCTGACCGCCCGGTTATGTTCTTTAAGGGTTTTGGAGAACTGGTGTTGGCCGTTGTTGCGGGAGACAAAGTAGAGATAGTCGGTTTGCTTCGGGTTGATTGCGGCGCTAATGGCCTTATCGCCGGGGCTGCAGATGGGGCCGGGAGGCAGGCCCCGATGACGATATGTGTTGTAGGGTGACGGGTTGCGTAAATCTCGGCGTCTTAAATTGCCGTCAAAGTTTTCACCGAGGGCATAGATAGTTGTGGGGTCACTGGCCAAGCGCATCTTGAGTTGCAGGCGATTATGGAAAACGGAGGCGATAATCGGCATCTCATCGTCGTTGCCGGCCTCTTTCTGGATGATCGATGCCAGGGTTAGAATCTGATGTCGGTTTAAGCTGACGGCGGAGTTTTTTGCCATCAGTTTTTGCCACTGTTTTTGACCGGTGTTCAGCATCTGTTCCACGATCTGGCGACATGATGTTTGGCGACTGTAGTTATAGGTGCTGGGAAAGAGATAGCCTTCCGGGTTGGTTCCCGGTATCTGCCACTCTTTCAGGTTTGTCGATGAACTGGTGAGCTCTTTGAACTCACCAGTTTGACAGAGGCTATGGGCTTGCAGGCGAGCCCCGATTTGCCGCAGGGTAAAGCCTTCCGGGATACTGATTTGGCGTTGAAAAACCCGGCCCTGTTTCAAGGTTGTAATGATCTGCAGCGGGCTGGCCGCCGCTTTGATCCGGTATTCGCCGGCTTTAAGGAGATTAGAATTTTGTAAAATGCGGTTTAGAATAATGAAGCGTTGGCTTGAGTTTATGAATTTATGGT
>JAUVDU010000004.1 GCA_030595135.1 Deltaproteobacteria bacterium
AACACGTTCGTGGCTAAAGATGAGATCATCGAGATGCTGATTATCGGCGCTATCGCCCAGGAACATGTACTTCTGGCCGGCCCTCCGGGAACCGGGAAATCGGAACTCGTCAAACGTTTTGCCCATCTCTGTACGCCGAGAAAATATGATAATGAGCAAATCGTCCCCTACTTTGAATATCTTCTCACCCGCTTCACCGAACCGAATGAGCTCTTCGGGCCGGTCGACATCAAGACCTTTCAGGCCGGCGGCGGCTACCAGAGGATCGTCAAGGGGTTGTTACCAACAACTGAAATTGCCTTCCTTGATGAAATTTTCAAGGCCAACAGTGCCATTTTAAATGCCCTTTTGACAATTCTCAATGAGAGAGTTTTTTATAACGGTGGGCAACCGGAAGATATCCCGCTGCTCTTTCTGGTCGGGGCCACCAATGAGGTTCCGGACGATCCTGATCTGGCAGCTCTCTACGACCGTTTTCCAATTCGCTTATGGTCGGATAACGTGGCTGACAACCGCTTTGCCGAGCTTATCCAATGTGGCTGGCAACAGGAGCGCCAAAAAATTCGCGACGGCCACCAGATCAGTTTAAACAATGTCGCCAACTCCGACACGTTGCGCCAACTCCACCAGGCTTTAAATCAGGTCAATTTAGATGCAATCAACCACAGCTATCACGAAGCCGTTCGCCGAATTCGTTCGGAAGGTATCGAGGTCAGTGATCGCCGGGCCATTAAACTCCTGAAACTGGTCGCGGCCGCCACCCTGCGTCGGGGTTCGTTAAATGCTGAAGAGCAAGATTTTCACATCCTCAGACACTGCTGGAATACCAGGGAACAAGTGCCTCATTTAGAGGCGCTACTGGCCCCCTATCTTGAAAAGAGTTCATCGACAAATCGCTTACGCAGCCGTCACTTTGAAGCTCTGGCCGCCGAGATTAAGGTTCTTGAAAAACGGGCTCTTAAACTCTCAAATGATATTGATCTCGCTGACTTTCTTCATCAAGCCGAACGCTTGCGCCGGGAATTGATGGAACATCCGGAAATAGTTTTAGCTGCCCCTCACCTGCAACAACTTGAAGGTTTGATAAATGTAACCCTGGAAAATCTGGAGTAACTATTCAGCTATCGCTTAAAAACTGTCAGGATTGGGGTCATTGCTGGTACAAGGTGCGTCAGCACCCCAGGCTTCGCTGTGAGCGTAGCGAGGAAGCACTCTTGGGGTGTGACCCCGTTTATGTGGGCGAAGCAAAGTTCAACACAGTTAAATGTAGTTTTATGGTGGGTCGCTGAATAGTTACAATCTTGATTCATAAGGACAAAAGCAAAATGTGTAATCCTCGTAAAGTCATGATCCATGTCGCTCAGAGTATTGAGGAGGCCTGGAGAAAAACGATCGTAGAGTGTACTACGGCCGAAGATGAGGTCAAGCAAATCGCCTCTATCTCAGCAAACATTGAACTCGACCGAGAGATGGGAGAGGCGGCTCTTGAGATGCTGGAGCGGGTTCTGGCCGGCGATTTTCCCGACCATGAAGCCTGGTCACGCAATGAAGATGGCGATTTTGTCAAGGCTCTTGAAGATATTACACTCTGTTACCAGCCCCGCACCCGGCAACTGACAATGACCGCCCATTTAGACCGCATGGTAAACGCTGAAGCCGAGGCGGCAAGCGAAGTCTGTGGAGTTACAAGCGGTGAAATCGCCTTTGAAGCCATCGGCCATTACTATGAAGACGGTTGGAAAGACCGCACCGAAGAACGCGCCCTGAAAGAGGCTCAACAACAGGTTGAAATTCGCCTGGCCCGGGCGCTGAACAAACTTCATGAAGAACAGCAGCAAAAGCAAACCGTAAGCAAAAGAGAAGATTTACAACAAGAGGCCCAAGCTCAAGCTTTGCTAAAGCTTGAGGAGAACAAAAAAGAAGTGCGCACGGCTCTGCGGCAACAACTCCAGTCAGAACTCGCCAACCGCCGCCAGGAAGCCTTTTACACAATCAACCGTGCCGTCGGTGAAGCCTATCGTCAAACTCTATGCAAGCTCGTCTTAGACAACGGCGGCCGCATCATCAGTGACCGCCAAAGCGGCAGCGTTATTGATCTGGAATTAGAGATTTAGAGGAAATGATAAAATGAGTAATAAACGTCCTCCGGTAAAGATTAAATTCAAATATAACATTGAAACCGGAACTATTGAAGAGTTTATCATTGATGATAACGCCGCCGGGGCCAGCGAGGAGTATCATGACCGGGTGGCCGAAAAAATCGCGGAACTTTTAGCCCGCAATCCGGAAATTTTCGATGCCGGCCCCCGCCGCCAAGCCGAAGCTCTGGCCGCCAGGTTAAACAAAAAAGATAAATTGAAACCGATCACAATTAAATCATAATATCTTTGCCTATGACCTCTCTCAGCACCATATTAAGTGAACAGGCCGCCCAGATAACGCCGCGGGGCACGCCGGTACTCCACAGTGAAAGGGTTTACTGTGTCACTTTTTCGCCGGATGGCCGTTATCTGGTTTCAGGTTCGGTCAATCGCCAGGTCAATGTCTGGGAGGTGGGTACGACCAAACTTTCAGACTACATGAAGGGCCACACCAAATTTGTCTGGTCACTCGCCTTTTCTCCCGATGGCAAAACTCTGGCTTCGGCCTCCGGTGACGGCACCGTATTTCTCTGGAACATGGAAAAACGCAGCCATTTCCGTATCGAAGAGAGTCACTACGCCATCGTTTTACCGCTCTACGGGGTCGCCTACTCTCCGCAAAATGACTATTTTGCCGCAGGCTGTGCCGACGGTGTTGTCCGTCTCTGGAGCACCACCTCTAAACGCCCGCCCTGGAAACTCAAAGGTCACAAGAGTGAGATCTACAGTGTTGCCTTCTCCCCCGATGGCCGTTTTCTGGCCTCTGGAGGCAATGATAGTACAGTTCGCATCTGGAATGTCGCAGATAAATGTGAAGAGGAGATTCTCTCCCGCCCCGGCTGCCGGGTCACCTCGGTCGCGTTTTCACCCAACGGTTGTTTGCTGGCCTACGCCTCGACCAATACCCATATCTATATTGTCAATCTGGCCGATGGTGAAAGTCAGATTTTAAGCGGCCACCAAGATCTGGTCTGGAGTATCGCGTTCTCCCCCGACAGTCGTTTGCTGATCTCCGGCGCTAACGACCGCAGCGTCCGCCTCTGGGAGGTTGAGAGCGGCCAGCAAATTCAGATATTGGAAGGTCATCAAAACGATGTTAACAGCGTCGCTTTCTCTCCCGACGGCCTTTTGGCGGCTTCGGCTTCAGATGACCGAACGGTTAGAGTCTGGGATTTAAGTCTACTCAATGAACGGCCCGAAACCTATCTCCGTCTCGTAACTAAACAGAAAAAAGCGGCGGCTATTGAAAAAAATTCCGACATACGCCCTAAAAAATATCTTGATAAATATCTCAATCCCGACCACCTGGCTGAAATAATCCCACCAGAAAGCCTGCCCCAGACGGTAACCGATCTCTACAGCCAACTGCTAACCATGACCCCGAAACTTACATTTACCGATCATCGCGGCAGCCAGACCTACAGTTGCGGCGGCTATCATGGCCTGACTCATAAAGGCGGTCTGGATAATCTTGCTTTAAGTGAACATCTCTATCCGGAAGCCCTTTTACAGCATCGCATCTTAAACCGCGAAGCGCTCTATTACGGCCGCGAGGGAGAACGTGAAAAACGTCGCCGGGTAACTTTGATTATCACGCAGAGCGGCCTCGAGATGAGGGGCACAACTAATCACTTGGCCCAGGCTCTAACCCTGGCCGCAATCATCCGTTTGAGTAATCTCGGAGGCGATCTGCGCCACTCTTTTTTCGGCAGCGGCTGGACACCGCCGCTTGATCCCTTAAGCCCCGGCAACAGCCGAAAACTGCTCGATCGGCAAGACCATGAAGGTCTCAATCTTAAGGAAAATTTTACTTTACTAAAAGATCAGCTGCGTATCTGGCAGGAAAACTATCATCAAATTGAGACTCTCTGGATTATCGACCGTCATTTTGCCGCTGACCGAAAAAGAAACTATCTTAAGCGAACCATACAAGAGATTCATAATTTGAGCCGACATCGAGCCTGGTTTATCAGCCTAAACCCCAACGCTTCGGCACCACCGTCGACATCCGACCTTTTTCATCAACATCGACAAATCGTGATGTCAAATGACAAAATCACAATGCTCTAATGTAATATCTAAGGAACCAGCAACAACGTGGAAAATATAGCGCAAAATCTTTTAAAAACAGAACTCTGGCGGCGGGCGGCCCGACATTTTACGCAAGCCGACCTCCACTCTGAGAGTGCTGCCGCCTGGCTCGCAGCCGGTCATAATGATGAGGCTATCAACGCCTTGCTTAAAACCGACGACCGAGCCCAGACAACTGCGCTGCTGCTTAAGGCGGGACACTATAAAGAGGCTGCGGAACAAGCCCGTCTCTGGCTTAAAGAGATTAAGCAAGAACCCAAGCGACAAGCTGAAGAAAAAATTCGGGCTCTTCTGCTTCTCGCTACAGCCCTTCATCTTGATCTGCAACCGAATCAGGCCCTTACGGCCTACGACAGCGCTCGTGAAAAACTAAGCCAATTAAGCAAAGAGTTACCGCCTTTGACCAACGCCAAAAACTGGGAAGCCCTGGCCGCTTATGGAGTTATGGTCAAACGCCCGGATCTGGTTCGCTTAGGCTATGAAAAAGCTCTTGCCGCCTACGGCCAAACCTTAAATCTGCAAAGACTGCGCTGTCTCGAAGAATACCTTGAAAATGTCGCGGATGATTTTTATCTGAGTCAAGAGCTCAAAGAACGCCGGGCTGACTGGCAGCCAAAAAGCAACATGAAACGAGAGAGAGAACGCCTCTGGGAGGCTCTGACAGAGTTCGAGGATGATTTACGATGACTAAAAACGAACAAAATATGGCCCTGTCCCGTCCTGAAATTTTTAAGGCGCAACTGTTTAAAGTCCCTCGACAACCATTGTCTAGTGCATACATCCTTTTCACCGAGGCACTCTTGCCCCTGATTGCCCGTTACCTACAGCGTCAACAGATACGTTTTAAAGTATCAGCCCTCCTGAACCAACCAAAGGAGGGGCAAAAGAGGCTGATCCTTTTCGGCCCGGATTTTGAGGAGAACAAAAAAACTCTGCCCCGTTTTGTCCTCTCGTACCTTCAGAAATTACCCCACTGCCGGCTTTTCTATCGACTCTGTTCGAAGAGCGATACGAACCAGAAAAACCCAAAAGATAGCGCCGGATTTCTGGTTGAATATGGTTTTCAACACCCTCTGTCGGCTTCTGAAATTAGCAATAATTTACAGGCTGAAACCCTCTACCTCATTTTCGGCGACCGCCAACGCCCGGCCCTGATTATCGAGCCAGCTCCAGCCCTGAAAAATGACTGCGACCTGAGTAAACCGGTCTCCGGCATCGAAAAACCGCAAATTCCTTTTGATTCGGATGAAACCGCTGCCCAACCGTTACGCCTGCAGGTCAAATTGCGCCTTATTGTTGATCAGAAGGCTCCGGCTCCGACCCAAGCTCTCTACTTTGCCAGCCAGGAATTAAAATGGCTTGAAACCCTTTTACAACACCTGCCCGGCCCCCTGCTCGCCCACCTACGCTGGGCCGGAGACCGTGAACACGGAATTCTCCTCCTACCGGAAGATGAAACTATCTCTCTCTTTCCTTTTGCCGAACCACTTAAAAAAGTAAAAAACAATCTCTTTCTCCCGCTCGGACAAAGCTTACGCCCGCAATTGACCGACCCCCAACTAGATAGCACCCTGGCTCTGATGCCTGAAAAACTGACGTTCCTCACCCGAAACTTACGTTTTGATATTGCGAAAAAAGATTTTCGGCCTCTAGACAAAATGATTACCGCGTCAATCGCACTCTCCACAACCTTGAAATTCTCCGACCCGGATGTTCCCTTTGATTTTGTCTGGCAGCATCGCGATTTAAGCGAGGAAGACAATCAATCGGTGGCTGTCACCGATAAAAAAACCGAGACACCCGATAAACCGACACCGTTAACCATCACCAGAAGAGAAGAAAACAACAAGCAAAACCGTATATCCCCCAGCAAGCAGGCAAACGCTCCAACTGAAACCTTAAAGGAATATGCCCTTTTACTACGCCGTCAAAACGATTTCCTCGGTGCCGCAACCTGTTTCTCTTTAGCCGAAGAGCCTCTACCCGCAGCTGAATGTTACCGCTTGGCGGCTCTCACTTTAGAATAGCAAATGGAATAGCAAATGGAAAAAACTGAACAGAGTATCAATCGTGATTACTTAAAGGGCCTGATCAGCGAGTTTGACCTGGGCATGGCGGAAGATTCGAACGTTGCAGCACAAGATCAACCCTCACGAAAAGAGAGTGAGGATATTTGCCTGCCGCCGCTGCTGGTAAAGGCTTTTCAGAGCGGACTTGAAGAAGAGCTCAGAGATTGTAACTGCGGCTGCGGCGACGGTCAACATGACTGCACTCAAGCTGCCTCTTCGTCAGCTCATAATGGTTGCGGAGGTTGCAAACATCATGGCTAAGGAAAAATCTTGCCCCATACCGATCAAGATTGTTACAAGCCTGCCCGATTTGATCCAACCGGAAGATTACCGGAACTGTACCGAACAGAAAAAAATTCGCCTGCGCATCTCAATCAATGAAAACGGAGTTGAAATCCTCGGTGACAGCCTCTATGTTGAACCGTTGGAAAAACTGCTGGCCTCCAGCGGAGCCAGATTACTGGAACGAAGTTTATGCGGTTAATAAGTGATGACAGCAACCTGATCAGCACAATTCTGAGCGGCTTTTTAAATTTTTTGACAACCGACCGGAAAGCGGATTTCTTCGTCTTAAACACCCCTCTACTCTGCCCGGACGGTGAAATTATTCGTAATTTGAGTTCCTTACCTTCAACTGAGCTGAAACAAGCCTGGCAAAAGCAAATTGAGGGGGCAGCGGTTGATCAACTTTTACTCATTGAACCGGGAACAGTTATAACCGTTACTCCCGCGTTGACCGCTCTGGCAATAGTTACGTATAATTTTTTAAAACTTCATGCGCCAGCAATGCTGGAAAAAGATAAAAAAGCGGTCCTTGACTACAACCTTCAACTTTGTCACACCATTGTCCCAGCCGAAAATCCCTTTCTCGGGATCATTTATGACAGCCTGATTGAACCCTGCTGTCAGCTGTGGCGAAAAAATCCACCTAAAACAACAGCGGAAAACCATTTACTGGCCGCCCTGCTCCGAACAAATCCCTTGAGCGAGCTTAAAAATATCGATCTTCTCCTACCGGCCCCACTCAAAAACCTGGCCGGCAGCTATCTGGTTCATCAACCGGAAGATCAAGAGAGTCATGATCGAACCAAGCCGGACGCGACCGCTAAAAACAACTATCAGCAGTGGTGGTTTCAGGCTGAGAAATTTATCCTCACCCCGCCGTTAAAAAGGCTTTTACGGGATCAATGGTTAAGCATACCGGAAAACAGCTTAAGCTGTATGGGACTGGGAATCTTTTTAGAAGAGTTACGACGCCGGGGGAAAAAGCAGTTTCGCACCCCGATACTTGAATTTTTTGAAGCCTACGACTACCTCCAGCATCACCAGGCCCAAAAGGAAGGCACCCTTTGCAGCTATAAAAAACTAACGATCATCCGTCATCTTCTGGAATCAAAAAACCGTGAGCATAACCGGAAAGGCAATGAGTACTTCCTCAAATTCAGAGCTCTGCTTGAGATTGTTGCCGCAGAACAAGCAATTCCCAGAGAATTTCTTCATCTAAGCCGCAAACTCTGCCTCCAACACCTAGCCCCCCTCTCAACCTTGGCCACCATCATCGGTGGTGAGCGCATAACCATGACACCGACATTCGGCACGATTCAATTTTCCGATTAGTTTCAGATATCACGTTTGACCCATTTTCGTCCTGTGCCTTTATTCATTCACTCAACAAATAGTCCGCCTCAAGCCGGTGCAAAGCCCCTTTTGGAGTCAGGACACTGGAATAAAGATAAAAATTGGCTACGGTAAATTCCGGCAGGCAAAAAAGGGCATGATCGCCAAGAAAGCGAGCTATTCTTTTCAAAGGGGTTTTGGGGGTGCGAGCCAGCGTGATGTGGGGTGAAAATTTACGCTGTTCAGGAGCGACGCCAAGTTTAGCGAGACAACTGTCCACTCTTTTTCGCAACGCCATAAGCTCAACCGACTCTTCTATCCCCACCCAAAGTACCTGAGGTGCCCGGCGCGGCGGAAAACAGCCTAACCCCTTTAAATACAAAGGGAAAGAGTTGCCGGTTACTGATTCCAGCGCACTCTTAAGCTCCTGAAAAAGAGCCCCGTCAACCTCTCCGATAAAACGCAAAGTCAAATGAATCTGCTCGGGTTTAACCCAACGGGCTTGGGGCAGGCCGAAACTAATCAAGGCGAGTTCGTCCTTAATCTTTTTCGGCAGATCGATAGCAATAAAGAGTCTCATCATCAATTTTGATTCTACCCGGTGACAAAAATTTCAACCAGAAGCAGACTTAAGAGGGGAAAGTAGGTTATAATCAGAAGCGTTATCAAAAGAAGGCCGACAAAAGGCAGAGTGGCTCGATAGAGCTCGGCAATGGGCCGCTCAAAGCGATAGCTGGCGAGAAAAAGATTGAGTCCCACCGGCGGCGTACAGTAACCGATCTGGAGGTTGGTGAGAAAAATAATGCCCAGATGAATAAGGTCAACATCATAGGCTTGAGCAATCGGCACGATCAGCGGAACCACCAAAACCAGGGCGGAAAAGATATCGAGCAGAGCCCCGACCAGCAAAAGAAAAATGTTTAAAACCATCAGGAATGTATATTTATTGGTAATATACTCCCTGATCCACTCAAAGAGGCGTTGGGGAACTTCCTGATCGACAAGAAAATTGGTCGAAGCCATTGAAGCGGCCAGAACCACGAGGATGCCGCCGAAAAGAACCATACTATGAACCATGATTTTCGGCAGTTGAGACAGTGAAATATCCTTATAAATAAAGACTTCGACGACTAAAACATAGAGGGCGGTTACGGCTGCCGCCTCACCCACCACCAAAAAACCGCCATAGATTCCCCCGAGGACAACAACCGGCAGCGGCAACTCCCAGGCTACCTCCCTTAAAACCGCAACCAGCTCACGCCTCGAAGTTACCGCCGGAGATTTTTTCACCCCTCTCCCCTGCTTAATACAATAACCGGCCAGCAACAGCAACATGACAAGTCCGGGCAGGATACCGGCCAAGAAAAGTTGATCGATCCGCGCCCCGGAGATGACCCCGTAAAGGATAAGCGGCAGACTCGGCGGAAAGAGAAGCCCTAAGCTCCCGGATGAGGTTAAGAGACCGAGGGAGAAACGTTCAGGATAGTTATCTTTCAGCAAAGCCGGGAAAAGAATCCCACCGACGGCAAAAATCGTCACCCCGGAAGCTCCGGTAAAAGCTGTAAAAATCGCACAGACAAATAGCGACACCACGGCCAGACCGCCGGGCAGCCAACCCAACAAGCCTTGCGAGAGTTTTAACAACCTTTGTGGTGTACCCGATTCCGAAAGCAGGCTCCCGGCAAAGATAAAGAGGGGTAGAGAGAGTAAAAGAGGGGTGTCAGCCAAACGCGACATCTCGATCACGACAACCGATAGATCGATGCCGACACCATAAAAAGAGATCAGTGCCAGAGCCGCAATCACCACAAACAGCGGGCTACCGAGCAGGGCCAAGGCAAAAACAATAAATTTCATCAGGTTGATCCGGAGATTGGTCTTGAAGAGCTGCTTTGGGGGTGGAGCAGGGTATTGCCATGATCAAAAACTTTAGCCGAAAAACGCGCCGTCATCAAAGCAAAAGCGAACGGGAATATGAGGTTCCAGACCCAAACGGGAATACCGATAAGTTCTCGCCCACTGCCAAAAACGATCTCATTTTTGATAAATAAAAAGGCGGCCCAAGTAAGAAAACCGCAGACCACTGCGGCAAAGAGATTGAGAACAAGGTTGAGCCAAAGAAGCCCTCGGGCCGGCAATAGATGAGAAAAAATATCGATCGTAATGTGTTTGCCATATCTGGTTGCCAGAGCCGCTCCGAGCATCCCGACCCAGAGGACAAGATGCCGTAACAGAGGATCGGCCCAAACAAAACCACTGTCAAAAAGAGTACGCATGAAGATCTGGAGAGAAGCGAGAAAAATCATAGCCAGCAGAAGAAAAGAGATAAAAACCTCTTCGACCTGGTTAAAGCGGCGGCCAAGATTTTTCAGGATTTTCAAGAGAGCTACCCCTTATGCCATCACGGGTTGGATTTACGATAATTATTAAGAATAGTCATCAGTTCATTATAGATTTCGGCAGAAAAATATTTCCCGACACTCTCCTCCACAATCTGATCACGAAGCCCGATTAGAACCGGGTTGGCAGCAGGATCCGCCGCTATCACGGTAATCCCGTTGGCCTTTAGCGTCTCCAGAGCTTCGATATTGGTACGCCGGGTATCATCTTTAAGTTTTTCGGAAAAATATTTTCCAGCCGCCTGCTTGATGATAGCAAGATGGCTTTCAGGCAATCGATCAAGTGCTTTCTTGTCAAAAACCAGACCACCATAAGCATAAGCAAAGGGAACATCAGTGATATAGTTGATCTTGGTAAACCACTGCAGGATAATCGATCCGTAATAACCGTTAAAAACCGTATTAACCATACCGGTCTGCAGAGAGACCAAAACATCCGGCAAAGAGAGCGGAATCGGAGAGATTCCGACCGCTTCCATAAAAGCAAGACTGATCGGGTCGCCTTCCGGAGCCCAGCACTTGCACTTTCTGAGATCTTCAATCGTGGAGATTGGAATTGTCGACATCGTATAGATGAAACCAACTTCAGACATCGCAATAAGAACCATATTTTTCTTGGCAAAAGCTTCAACATAGCGCGGCATCAGTTTTTCCAGAACTTCATCAACCTCCTCGTAGGATTGAAAAAGATAGGGAATACCCATAACCCGAAAATCAGATACAATCTCACCAATGCCGGTCATCGTGAAACCGGCACCCTGTAGCTGACCGATCTTCATTTTACGAAACATTGCCCGATCATCGCCCATAACGCCACCGGGATAGACCCTGAAACCGACTTCTCCCCCGCTCTGTTCTTTGACCTCTTGGGCAAACTGGTCAAAACGCAAAGCCCAGATACTGCCTTCGGGAGCCAGGCTAGCCATTTTAAAGAGATATTTCGGCCGTTTAGCCTCCACCTCACTAACAACCGTACAGAAATTTAAGAGGAAAATAAAAAGTAAACATAGGAGGCCGAAGCTATAACTATTTTTCCACAAACGCATAATTTAAAATTCCTTTAGAATATGTCGTCAATCCGCTCTAAAAGTTCCGCCGCCTTTTTCCAGGCCAATCGGTTGGCGGTTGCCATTTCATTATCAACCAGCGGCTGCGAGAGAACTTCCTTAAGTAGCGTTTCAAAGAGCTCTCGATTAAAAGTCTGCCGAGCATAACCATCAGCATAAGCAACCTGGGCCGGCCAAAATTGGCGCTGGCTCAAAGTCAAAGCTCGCTCAAAATGGCGGCGACCAACTTCCGGTTTACCTCCCAACATCGGCGACAAGGAACAATAGATACTCCCCAAGACAAGATGAGCCGAACCGAAATAGGTAGACTCATCAAGTTCAATCACCCGTAACATCATCTCTTCGACCTTCGGTAGATCGGCCATGGCCGCCGGAGTGCCTCCCTGCAATTTAATCCACAAAGCCCAGGCTTGTCCACCCCAGAAGAGATCAACGGCATCAGCTTTGGTAAAAGATGACAAGGATTGTTTGAAAGCGGTCAGCGGTTGTTTGATGTTCTCCTTGAATTTTAGCTTTTGATCAAGCAGTTCAAAACCGTAAAACTTAGCTTTTTCACTGGCCAACCGAGCTCTTTCCGGTTTACTGGTTTCATCGAGTAAAATAGCATAAGCGCTGAAGGCTCGGGTTCCGGTTCTTAGCAGGGCCGGATTTCCGGGATCTGACTTGATAAACCCGTTGATCATCAAAAGCAGCGTCGGACTGCCGTCGACAAGCAGATCGATATCGGTCTCTTGTTCCAACGAACGGCTCAGAGATTCAAGCAACGGATCAACTACAAGCGATGCGCAACCATTAAGGCCCAAGAGCAAAAAGAGGAGAACCAACCGGCAAAGAATTGCTTTTACAAACCTTCTTTTATTCATATTTCAACTTTGATGGTTTTTATGCTAGAGAACCGATAAAATCGGTTACTTTAACGCACCCCTGTTCATCAAGATACTTTTCAACCCCTTCGGCAATTTCGATGGCAGCTCGGGGATTAATAAAGTTGGCTGTACCTACCTCAACGGCGGTGGCTCCGGCCAACAGAAACTCCAGGGCGTCACGGGCGTTTGAAATGCCGCCAATCCCGATGATCGGTATTGACACAACCTGGGCTACTTGATAAACCATGCGCAGGGCTACAGGTTTGATGGCGGGTCCGGAAAGGCCGCCGGTAACATTTCCCAGAACCGGGCGTTTTCGATCGAGATCGATGGCCATGCCAATTAAGGTATTGATCAAAGAGAGGGAGTCGCTGCCAGCCTCCTCCACCGCTTTGGCAACCATGACAATGTCGCTGACATTGGGAGAGAGTTTGGTGATTAAGGGCAGTGATGTTTTTTTACGCACCGCAGCTACCAGTTTTGCGGCGGCTTGAGGATCGATTCCGAACTGAATCCCTCCGGCCTTGACATTGGGACAGGAGATGTTGATTTCAAGGGCGGCAATTCCGATAATTCCATCCAGTTTAGCAGCCAAGTTCGCATAATCATCCTGGTTGTTGCCGAAGATGTTGACGATTACAGTAGCGTTCAATTTTTGTAAAATCGGCAATTCGTCAGTAAGAAATCGTTCCACGCCAATATTTTCCAGACCGATGGCATTGAGCATGCCGCAGGCAGTTTCGGTAATTCTAACTCCCGAGTTACCGATTTTCGGTTGCCAAGACAGGCCTTTGGTTATTATCGCTCCAAGTTTAGATATGTCAAAATAGGGTGCATATTCACGGCCATAACCAAAGGTTCCGGAAGCTGTCAGTACCGGGTTTTTTAAAGTCACTCCGGGGGCAATTTCGACTTTGAGATCTACCATTAGAAAATCACCTGTCGGGCTGGAAAAACCGGCCCTTGAGTACACACTTTTGCCGTTTTTACGTTCGCGTCATCATCTTTGTTAATCATCGTTTGCACACATCCAAGACAGACACCAAAACCACAAGCCATACGATTTTCCAGGCTTAGATAGCCATCACAGTCGGCCTCTAGTAAGACCTTCTGCACACTTTTCAGCATAGGTTCGGGCCCGCATGCAAAAACCTGGCTTTGGGGCCGACTTTGCAACTCATGAGTCAGGAGTTGAGTTACCAAGCCCTGACGACCGCAACTACCGTCATCAGTAATTGTCTGGAGCTGTAACCCAAAAGCGTCAGCGGCTGTCAGTTCATTGAGCAGGATCAGTTCGGAATAGTTTGCGGCCCCATAGAACAAAAATGTTCCGGCTAAAGATTGGTTACGGTCAAGAGCAGAAAAGAGGTATGAAGCGATAGATGCGATACCCATTCCACCGGCGACTAAAAAGAGAGTTTTTTGATCATTTTTTGGATTATTGTTCGGATAACCATTGCCTAAAGGACCGTGGACGGCCACCGAAACTCCTTTTTCAAATTTGCTCAGCTGAGAACTCCCTCTACCAACAACCTTGATAATCACCTCAAACCAGTCAGATCCCCAACGACAAATACCGAAGGGTCGTCGCAGGAGTGGATCAAAGAGGCCATCGTCGCTGCCGAGCATGACAAATTTACCCGGCGTTGCCGCCCGGCAAAAATCGTTTGCCGCCTTAAGGCGTAAGCGGAAAATATTTTGCGTCAGCTTCTGGTTCTTAACTACTTCGCTATTAAAAAGATACAAAATCAAGCACCTTGTTTTCAAGATCGATAAGTTTTAGACCAAATGTCAATCAATCAATCTGTTAATAACGGTATTTCACCCAAAAGGTCAAAATGTTTTTTTAAAGGTAACTATTCAGCGTAAGTAGAAAAGTTACAAACGCAATTAAAAAGCCACAAAAAACTCCCCCTTTATCAAGGAGAAATTTTTCGTGGCTTTTTAATACTAAAAGGCTGTCCGCAGAACGGCAACCGGTTTGTTCGGTTAGCGGCCGGGAATGATGATCCGGGAGCTATCCATCTCTTTCTGTTTTTGCTGTTGCTGCATCTCTTTGATCTTTTCAACCATCTCGGTCAAGGCCTGGCGCATGGCATCCGGGAAAAGGGTCATCGCTTCTTCAAGGTTGTTGGCCTCTAAAGGAGCTTGCAATGGCACTGGCCCTTCCGGCGACATCAACTGGGTGTGGCCGACATAGATCGCCGTGCGACTCTGGTCTGCGCTGCCGTCAAGGTTGATGGGCGTCAGCACCTTGATCGATGCGACCTTAAGATCTGTAATCGTCTCTTCACGATAAAGATGATTGTTATCAACCACAAATTCGGGCATCTGCCCTGGATCATTCGTACTCATTCTAAAATCTCCAATGTTTTCAGGTTAAAATTGAAAACCGCTTATAGCAAATAAGAGAGGATCGTGTCACTTAAAAACATACCCTTGTCGGTTATCCATAGATTATTCTCATCCCAATCGAGCAATCCATCGCCGCGTAACTTTTGCGCTCGAGGCATTATGGTATCAACTGTTTGCGAGCCATACTCGTCTCGCAAACCCGCAAGACCGACCCCTTGACGAAGCCTTAAACCCATCATCAGGGACTCGATAAAAGAGGTCTTACGATTAATAATCTCTTTTTCAAACCAAAGCTCAGGCCAGAGTTCGGAACTGCTGCTCCCGGCAGGCGGCGAGGCATTGAGCTGCTCAAGCCGCCGCATATATATGAAAGGGTCAGGCATGTTACAATAACGTTCAGCCCAATGCTCCAGATCTTTCCGGTAACGCCAGCCCCCGCAAGCGCCGGCCCCAAGCCCCAAATAATCGTAAAGCTGCCAGTAGGCTAGATTATGCCGGGCCCGAACCTGATGGTGACGGGCAAAATTGGAGATTTCATAGCGATGAAGACCGGCATTTTCAAAACCCTCTTCAACCAATTGCATCATCTCGGTTTGAACATCCTCAGCCACCACCTGCAGTTTTCCTGCGGCAACCGCTTGCGCCAGACGGGTTCCCGGCTCCAGGGAGAGGGAGTAAGCCGAGACATGTTCCGGCGCCAAAACTGCAAGTTTCTGCAAATCTTGGCTCAAAACGGCCGGGCTCTGCCCGGGCCAGGCATAGATCAAATCAAGGCTGAGATTTTCAACACCCTCATTACGCAAAATATCGACTGCCTTTTCAACCATCAACCCATCATGACGACGGCCGAGAAGCTGCAACCCTTCAGGAGCAAAGGTCTGTACGCCAAGACTGATGCGATTGATGCCGGCGGCCCGGTAACCGATGATTTTTTCCCGGCTGATATCGGCTGGATTAGCCTCAAGAGTCACTTCAGGCTCAGAGACAAAACCAAGTCTTTGAGCCAACGTATCAATGATCCGGGCATAGAAAGAAGGAGAAAAAAGGGATGGCGTCCCGCCCCCGAAATAGAGGGTGGCCAGAGGCAAAAAAGCTTGCGGCCAGCTCTTTAGACGATATTGAAACTCAACTTCAAGAGCGGCCAGATAAGCCTTTTCCGGAATCGTGTCAACCGCCACCGAGGGAAATGAACAATAAGAGCAGCGAGAACGGCAGAAAGGAATATGGATATAAAGATGACCAACTGGTTGGAGAGAAATCAGGAAGTGGAACCCTTCTCTTCAATATTAAGAGCCACTTCATAACCGAGGCGCCGGGAGATTTCGGCCGCCGCCTGTTTAACCGCTGGCGCAATCGTCTCCTTGATTGATGCATCAGTCAAACGGAAAGAGGGACCGGAAACACTAATACCGGCCACCACTCGTTTGGTATAGTCACGAATTGCTGCGCCGACACATTTGACATCAAGATCATACTCTTCATCATCAACGGCATAGCCCTGTTCCTGGATTAGCTCCAACTCTTTAAAAAAGAGATCCTTGTCGCGAATCGATTTCGGCGTACAAGCTTCCCACTCTTTAACCGGCGGCAGAATTTTCTCTAATTCGCCGACATTCATCGAGGCAACCTGAGCTTTACCAATGGCCGAACACCAAACCGGTAACTGCGAGCCGACCCGGGAAACAACCCGAACGGCTTGATCGGACTCTACGACATCGAGGTAGACGACATTATGATTACGGATAACCCCG
>JAUVDU010000277.1 GCA_030595135.1 Deltaproteobacteria bacterium
GCGTCAAGACCATCGGTAATTTTCCGAGTCTCTTCACCAAGTCCACACATTTCAGAAATACCACCAGCGTTATCAGCAATCGGACCATAAGCATCAACCGACATGGTGACACCAACCGTTGCCAACATCCCAACTGCAGCAATACCGATACCGTAAAGACCGATAAACTGGAAACTACCGTAGATAGCAGCACAGATCAAAAGAACCGGGATTGCACAACTTTCCAAACCAACGGCAAGACCGGTGATGATGTTGGTGCCTGAACCGGTCAAACTGGCTTCGGCGATCCTGACAATCGGCTTGGCCGACGTATAGTACTCGGTTACCAGACCAATCAGGATACCACAAGCGCAACCAAAGGTCAGAGCCCAGAAAGCCCCGATCGGCAGTCCCATCTGTTTGGCCGCATAGTAAGCACCAATCAAGAGAGCGCCGGCACCAACGAATGTACAATAACGTAAAGCATCAGCCGGATTATATTTTTCCAGGATCTTCATCGAAAGAATGCCGAGTATGGAGCTGACAATACCAATCATGACCACAATCAAAGGATAGGCCATAAAGGTATAACGAGACGCTTCATAAACAGCTCCGGTAGCGGTCGCTGCAATAGCGATTGTCGCGATAACCGAACCAACATAGGATTCAAAGATGTCAGCGCCCATACCAGCGATATCACCAACGTTGTCGCCAACGTTATCAGCGATCGTAGCCGGGTTACGAGGATCATCTTCCGGAATACCAGCTTCGACTTTACCAACCAGGTCAGCCCCAACGTCGGCAGCTTTAGTATAGATACCGCCACCGATACGAGCAAACAGTGCAATCGAACTTGCACCCATGGCAAAACCACTGATGTAAGTTGAAGTTTCCGGAGAACCACCATAAAGATAGAAAAGAATACCAACCCCGATCAGACCTAAGGCTGCAACCGACATACCCATAACCGCACCACCACTGAAGGCAACGCTCAGGGCTTTGGCCTGGCCGGACTCATTAGCGGCAGCCGCTGTCCGAACGTTAGCCCGGGTCGCGGCAACCATACCGAAATAGCCGGCAAATACCGAACAGACCGCACCGCCTAAGAAAGCATAAGCAGTCTGCTCACCGAGCAATCCATAGAGGAGAGCAAAAACGACAATAACAAAAACTGCCAGAATTTTGTATTCACGCCGCAAAAAGGCCATGGCCCCGGAGTGAATTGCGTCTGAAATTTCCTTCATTTTGTCGTTACCAGCCGACTGCTTAACGACATAAGAGTAGAGTACACCCGCAAAGAGAAGGCCAATGACCCCCAAAATAGGTGCATACATAGTGTAACTTTCCATACGTTCCCTCCTTGTTTTGTGATACGGTTTTGGTTAAATTGAACGTTTAACTTCTATCATAAAAAATATTACTCTCTAAAAAAACTATGACGGCTCAACAACCCGCCGGTTGATCTGATTCATCGCCGCCGTAACCCCGGAGGTCAGCACCAGGATCAATCCGGCCACCGATTTTTCAATAACTTCAGAGACAATTTTTTCTTCACCATCCTGAAATGGTGAGAGAACATAATCAATGGTATCAGGGCTCCGCGAGGCTCCACTAATACCAAGACGCAGACGCATAAAATCGGCCCAGCCAAGTTCTTCGATCAGGGATTTAATCCCATTGTGACCACCGCTGCCACCACCGCTCTTCAATTTAATCCGACCTAGTGGAAGATCGAGATCATCATGCACGATAATAACTTTTGCCGGTTCCGTTAGCGGAAAGTCAGCCAATAGAGCCCGAGCCGTCTTCCCGCTGAGGTTCATAAAGGTCTGGGGTTTAACCAACCTGACCGAGACTCCCGCCAGTTTCCCCTCGGCAATCTCAGCCTGATATTCATTTGTGTATTTAAAAGAGCTTGGCGAAACTATCTTTTTCTGTAGACAATCCAGACACATAAAGCCGATGTTATGCCGTGTGTCTGCATATTCCGGCCCCGGATTACCGAGGCCGATAATTAAAAAATGATCATCCATCAACGACGACTTCAAAAAAACTACTCAGCTGCAGTTTCACCTTCACCTTCGCCTTCGCCTTCACCTTCCAATTCATCCTCTTCGTCGACAGAAACTTCCTCTTCACCAGCAATGGTCTGAACCGTCACGATAGTGAAATTGGCGGTCGCAATAAACTCAACCCCTTCAACTTCCAGATCATTAATGTGAATCGCGTCACCAATAGCCAAAGCTGAGACATCGACAACAATATTCTCCGGAATCTGTCGCGGCAGACATTTTATCTCCAAAGAGCGCCGAACCGGCTGGAGCAATCCACCCTCAAGCACCCCGACAGCTTTTCCTTCGAAGACCAAGGGCACTTCAACCAAAATCGGCTCACCATAACGAACTCCGTAAAAATCGACATGGATAAGCTTGCCGGATACCGGATCCCGCTGCATATCTTTTACGATTGAGAGCATCTCATCATTTTGACCGGCACCATCGACATCTAGTGCCACCAGAGAGGTACCACCACCCTCAAGCAAAAGTTTATCCATTGCCGAACGATCAACCGCATACATTGACACCGGACACTGTTTACCATAACGTACCGCCGGAATTTTGCCCCCGTCACGCAGCTTACGGGCATACCCCTTACCGTTCTCAGTTCTTGTTTCAACTGCTAATTCCGCAATTGCCATAACCCTTGCATCCTCCTTAAAAACAACAGAAAAAAAATCGGCTCACCGATTTTTCAAATAAATTAACTATATAAAACTAAAAACAATAATTAACCAAACAACGCGCTTACGGAATCTCCGAAATATATCCTCTTTATTGCATCAGCCAATAATGAAGAAATGGAAAGAACCTCAATTTTAGCGCAGGCTTTGGTTCGATCATTGGGTGAAATTGTGTCAGTAATAATAACTTTCTCTAATTTAGACTTCTCAATCCGCTCTATTGCCGGGCCGGAAAGAACCCCATGTGTAGCCAGCCCATAAACTGCGGCCGCCCCCTTCTCTACCAAAGCATCAGCTGCCTGAGTTAAGGTTCCGGCGGTATCGATCATATCATCAAGCAAAATCGCTGTCTTACCCTCGATTTCACCGATAACATTCATCACCTGCATAACATTGGGGCCACTTCTGCGCTTGTCGATAATAGCCAGAGAAAGCTTAAGTTTTTTGGCAAATGCGCGAGCCCGCTCAACCCCGCCGGCATCGGGAGAGACAACGACCAAATCACCCTTGATATGGTTTTTCACATAAGCCAGTAGAACCGGTGAAGCATAGAGATGGTCAACCGGGATATCAAAAAAACCCTGTATCTGACCGGCATGCAGATCAATCGTCAAAACCCGCTGAGCGCCAGCTACGGTCAGCAGATCGGCAACCAGTTTAGCTGTGATCGGAGCCCGGGGGGCAACCTTGCGATCCTGGCGGGCATAACCATAGTAGGGAATAACTGCCGTAATCTCGGCCGCCGAAGCTCTTTTCAATGCATCAATAATGATCAAGAGCTCCATCAGACTGGCATTCACCGGATCTGAAGTAGACTGCACCACGAAGACATGCATACCGCGCATACTTTCGTGCAACTCGACCATTATT
>JAUVDU010000319.1 GCA_030595135.1 Deltaproteobacteria bacterium
TACTTCGATTTTCAAGAGCTAGAATACCCTCTTTACGAGACTCCCGCACGAGCTGTACCAAGATATCAATATTTTCACTTAAAGGTACCCGATCTTTAAAAAGAGCGTTCTTTAAATAACGCAGCAAACTGGCAAACTCACCTAGAGGATAGTTTATCAGAGTCGCCCCAAAGGTGCCACCGACAACAATCAACAAGGATGGCAGGTTCCAGAAGATTTGAACTCCGCCACCCGTCGAAATTGCAGCAATAACCAGAGAGAAAGCAGAAATAACCCCTATAATCGTTGCAAAATCCATGAGCTTCTCAAGCCTGAGCCAAACCGTCTAATAATTGAACTTCTATCACCAACCACCCAATATACCAATAGCTTAACCAGCAATGATTATGCCAGCCGCATCCCCAACTATCTCTAACCGCAAAAACACTACCACTAAAGAAGAAAAAAGAAAATAACTTTATGTCTAAAGATAAACAATCTGTCAAAGCGTTGACGTTTGTCACAAAACCTTCGTAAAAGTTTGGCCCAATTCAGCTCATGGCACCAATGAATAACAACATCCTAACCACTCTATTTCCCGGTTTCTGCAAGTAATTCTTCAACTTCTGAAAAAACCCGGCGCCAGCCGATGGCTTCGAGACAGAGATGACTTTTGCAGGAACGTTTGCGACAGGGACTGCAGGGTAAAGGGTGGCGGACAAGACGATAGGGAGCCCCATAGGGAGCATTGATCTGGGGGTGAGTTGGCCCGAAGATAGCAACCACCGGGGTATCCACGGCGACGGCAAGATGCATAGGGCCGGTGTCACCACCAACATAGAGATCACAGACCGCAAATATAGCGGCAAGCTCGAGTAGGGAAGAGGTTTTTTTCGCGACCACCACCGGCACCCGCAGATTTCCGGCAATCAGTTCAACCGTTTCCCGCTCACCCGGCCCCCAGGTCAAAATGATCCGAGCCCCGAGTTTTTCAACCAGGGCATTAATCAAGCCGACGTAACCATTTTGATGCCAACGTTTATAGGCGGTCTTGGGACTGCTGCCGGGATGGAGAGCGATAATCGGTCCAGCAGCCTTCAGTTTTTCAAGTCCCACCAGAGACTCTGCCGCACACTCTTGATGAGCAGCGGTTATTGGCAATTGATAACTAACCGGCCCCTCAACCTGAACCCCAAGAAACTCTACAAATGCCAAAGCCCGGGCAACCCGATTAAACTCTGAATTTACAGGTTTGAACTGACGGGTATAAAAACGGTGGCTGCCCTCTTTGGCATCCAGCCGGGCAAAACCGACCCGCTCCGGCACTCGACTGAGCCAAGCAAAAAGACCGCTTTTTAAAATCCCGTGAAAATCGACAACCAGGTCAAAATTTCCCGCACGAAGTTCGCCAAGCAATCTAAAAAGTGAGCTTAAACCACTTAGCAGACGTTTTGGAGAGCGCAAGAACCCGCTGAAAAGACCACGTTCAAAGATCAAAACTCGGTCAAGGGCAACGTGCCCTTCGAGTACCGAGGCGGCGGCGGGCTCAACCAACCAGGTAAACCGGGTTTCAGGATAACACTTACGCCAAGCATTGACTGCCGGCAGGGTACGCAACACATCGCCAATTGCGCTTAAACGAATAATCAGAACATTTTTATAATTATCAACAGGATTCAAAAAAACTTCCTCGTTTTAATATAAAGTTACTATTCAAGGGGCCACCATAAAGTGACAGCAAATAGTGCGAAAATTGCTTCGAAGGGGACACAGCTCAGCCCGTCACGGGCTAAAGCCCGGCCTGGAGGTATGTCCCCGCATCGAGATAGTTTGAGGACGGCTATTCAGCCATCATTATATATCATTTTCACAAAAAAAACGGCAAGCTTTAATCGTTTTTCATGAATTTAACCTGAACATCTTCAATTATACTTGACTTAACCTGGTAACAAGTTTTATTCTGAGCCCATTACACTAGCGAGGAGGCATAATTGAGCGATAAAGAGAAAAGTCTACTGGATCGATTGAAGGGACTGTTACAGGGAGAGCATGAGCCGCCGCCAACCGAAGAAGAGCTCTTTGAGATAATCAATGCCAGCGGCGAGACCGGGGTTATCACCGACGACACCCATGAAATGCTGAGCAGTGTTATCCAACTCAAGGAGACTCAGGTTCAGGAGGTGATGGTTCCGCGCACTGAATTTGCGGCGATTGAAGCGGATCACAGCATCCTCGAAGAACTTGAGACAATCACCAGCCAAGGTTTCTCCCGCTACCCGATTTTTCACGACAATCTTGACCAGGTTATCGGCATTCTCTATGCCAAAGACATTCTCAAACATCTAGATCAGGACTTAAGCCAAATTCACCCGCGCGAAATCATGCGGCCGGTCTACTTTGTCCCCGAAACCAAAAAAGTTCAGGAACTGCTCCAGGAATTCAGAATCAAAGGTATCCATATCGCGGTGGCTGTCGATGAGTACGGCGGCACCTCGGGCCTGGTCACAATCAGCGATCTGGTGGAAGAGATTATCGGTAAAATCTACGAAGAACACCGCCTGATCGAAGAGAACGAAAAACTCATTGAAGAACTTGACGACGGCTCCTATCTGGTCAACGCTAAAACCGAGATTGAAGAAATTGAAGAACTTTTCGGGCTTGAGATCGATAACCGGGGGAAATTTGAGAGCGTTGGCGGACTGGTGGTTTTTTTGAGCGGCAGCATTCCGCAAGCCGGGGAGAGTATGGTCTACAAAAATCTCTCCTTGACCATTGAAGAGGCTGACAAGAGAAGGGTAAAAAAAATCCGCCTGCGACAACTTGAAGAGCAATCGAGAACCCCGGCAACCTCGCAGAAGACTTCACCGCCGGCAATAAAAACGCCACCCGACCGGGATGAGCAAAATCCCGCCCCTCAGGAAACCGAAAAATCGTGATCCAAGCCGGTTTTTTTCTAGGGGGCGTCCTCTTTTCTGCGGCGACCCTCTATCTAAGTTTCAACCTCCACACTTATAGCTGGACTTGGGCCTTTATTACGCTTTTCCCTTTACTGGCGATTGCAGAGAGAAGCAGCTCTTGGCGCCGGGCCTGCGGCATTGGCCTGCTGGCCGGTTTCTGCTTTAATTTTATTGAGCTTTTCTGGATTACCAACTCAATCGCCGGATTTACCGACTTGCCCCAGCCTGTGGTCACGATCGTGATGGGCCTGCTGGCCCTCTACATGGC
>JAUVDU010000237.1 GCA_030595135.1 Deltaproteobacteria bacterium
CGAGGCGTAAACCACGGGAAAATCAAGCTGCTCGTCACTAGCTCCGAGACGGCTGAAAAGATCAAAAACCTGGTCAACAACCCAGTCAGGCCGGGCCTCGGGACGATCGATCTTATTGATAACCACAATCGGATTAAGCCCTGCCTTGAAAGCCTTCTGGGTGACAAAGCGAGTTTGCGGCATCGGCCCTTCGACGGCATCAACCAAGAGCAAAACCGAATCCACCATCGACAAAATACGTTCGACCTCACCGCCAAAATCGGCATGCCCCGGTGTATCAACAATATTAATATGACAGTCGTGCCATTTAATCGCCGTACTTTTGGCCAGAATGGTGATGCCGCGTTCGCGTTCCTGGTCGTTGGAGTCCATAATCCGTTCTTTACCGGCATCACGCCGACCTAAGGTTCCGGATTGTTGTAAAAGACAATCAACCAGTGTCGTCTTACCGTGATCAACATGAGCAATAATCGCAATATTTCTTAAATTTTTTCCAGTATTCAAAATCGTAAACCTTTTAAACTCAAATGAACGAGCCTTGTTTAGTGCTTGAGCGAAAATCTGACAATTTTCTTGAGTGCAAGGCAGGCGAGGATTTTAACCACAGGTATACACCAAGTATTCCGAGGATTAAAATTTGAGCCTAACGCCGCAATCGAGGAAATTGGCGGTTTTCGTTCCTAAAAAAAGCTGGGGACAGATCTTTGTGACCTGTCCCCAGCAGAGAAAAACATAAATCTTGTAAAAAGTGTGGCCGCTGGTAACACCTTACAACGTAATTAGTCAAGCATATTCGACACGGCTAATCGCCTGCGTCACCTATAAATTTTCAAATATTACGAATAAGTGCGCTCTTGACCATGGTTTTTTTGAGGGCTTGATAAATCAAAGCCATCAGATAAAAAACCAGGCCTCCTGAAAGAAGTTTCACAATATCGTAAAAGTTTAATGGGGCAAGTTTGAAATAGAAGGCCATGGGCGTGTACATCAATACACCTTGGAGAGCTACAGAGAGGATTACGGCGCTCCAGACCCAGGCGTTGCTAAAGAGTGGCACATCATATTCGCGGCGAATAATAAAAACCAGAATCATCTCATAGAGGACGACGAAATTAAACACCATGGTGCGGGCTTTGGTGATTTCGCTCTCAAGCGACGATGCCCCACCGGTCAGGCGGAAGATGAGTAGGGCAATCAAGGTTCCGGCCACGCCTAAGACCGTAATCAAGGCCAGCTTGCGACCGGTGAGGAGCGCCTCATCCCTCGGTTTGGGCGGACGACGCATGATATTACGGCCATAACCATCGACGCTGAAAGCCAGAGCCGGAGCCCCATCGGTAACCATGTTGATCCAGAGGAGCATCACCGCCGTCAGCGGCAGATTCCACCCTAAGAGTACGGCCAGAAAGATAATCAGAACCTCGCCTAAGTTGCCGGAGAGCAGCAACATGATCGATTTCTGAATATTATCATAGATGCCTCTTCCCTCCTCAATGGCATTAATAATATGCGAAAAGCTATCATCAAGCAGAACAAAATCAGCCGCTTCTTTGGCAACGTCGGTTCCGCTGCCGACGGCGATCCCGATATTGGCTTTTTTCAAAGCCGGAGCGTCATTAACCCCGTCGCCGGTCATGGCCACAGTATGGCCTAAATCCTGAAGAATGGTAACAATACGCTGCTTGTGTTCGGGAATCACCCGAGCGAAGATATTGGTGCCGTTTTTCAGCCGTTCACGTAGTTCATCATCGTTTAAGTCCGCCATCTCCATGCCGGTTAAAACTTCACCCTCAATGCCAACCTCTTTGCCGATAGCCCTGGCAGTTTCTCGATAATCACCGGTGATCATGATCACCCTGATTCCCGCCGCATACGTCTTTATAATCGCTTGGCGAACATCGGGGCGCGGCGGGTCGACCAGAGCCTGGAGACCGATAAAAATCAGATCACTTTCGGTAGCCGGATCATTTGCTTTTTCGCCATCAAGATCGCTGCAGGCAAAGGCCAATACCCGCATCGCCTGACCGGCATAAAGATCGTTTCGGGCGATGATTAAATCTCGCAATTTGTCGTTCAGAGGAACCACGTCACCATTCAGAAAAACCCGAGTCGCGATCTCAAGGATGGCATCAGGTGCCCCCTTAACATAGAGCCTGGCACCATCCTTTTCTTCCATCAGCACGCTCATCCGTTTACGCAAGCCATCAAAAGGGATTTCATCAAGGCGTTGACCATAATGGTGACAGTCAACTTTTTCAGCACTGACGAGCAAGGCGATTTCGGTGGGGTTACCTCTGGTTTCGAAGCCCGATTCCACTCTTTTGATAACCGCATCATTACAGGCCGCCCCGGCTAAAAAGAGCAGTTTTTCAACAGGACAAAGCTTTTCATGAGCCGGGGGCGCCTCCAGCGACAACTCCTGTTTCAAAGTCCAGGCCAGGCGCACCGTCATCTGGTTACAGGTCAGAGTACCGGTTTTGTCGGTACAGATCACATCGCAACTGCCCAGCGTCTCAACCGAAGCCAAGCGGCGTACCAGAGCTTTACGCCGCAAAAGGCGTTTAACCCCAATACTCAAAGCAATAGTAACAACAGCGGGCAGGGCCGTAGGTACTGCCGCCACCGCCAGGCTAATCGCAATAAAAGCAAAAGCGACCAGAGAATCGCGACTGATCGTTTGTAAAAGCAAAAACTCCTTGCCGCAAGAGAGCATCATAACCAGAACACAAATCACGATTATAACCAGACCCAGACGCCGACCGAAACTATCAAGCCTTCGTTGCAACGGCGTCAGTTCTTCTTTCGCGGTCTCAACCAGATCCGCAATCGCCCCGATCTCAGTCTTCATGCCGGTAGCCACAACTACGGCCTGAGCCCGGCCACTGACCACCGAGGTTGAAGAAAAGAGCATATTCTTCTGGTCGGCAATCTGTAAAGTTCCGCTAAGAGCGGCACTCTCTTTTTCCACCGGCAGACTCTCACCGGTCAATGCCGCCTCTTCGACTAAAAGACGATTGGCGCCAATAATCCGAGCATCGGCCGGAATCTTGTCGCCGACAACAACCGAGATAAGATCACCCGGCACCAAAGATCCCGATTTAACACTTTGCCAGACTCCATCACGCAAAGCCACAGCCATCACCTCGGTCATCTCTTTTAAAGCCGCCAGCGACCGGGCCGCACCGTACTCCTGAAAAAATCCGATCAGAGCATTAAGCAAAACAATAGCGATAATTATCAGAGAGTCAACATATTCACCGATAGCTAAAGCAAAAACTACGGCAAACAAGAGGATGTAGATGATAAAGCTCTTAAACTGATCGATAAACAGCAGCAACGGATTCGGCGGAGGGGCCTCCCGCAAACGATTTGCACCGTAACGCCGACGACGCTCTAAAACCTCGGATTGAGTCAATCCAGTTTCGTCACAGACAAGGGCTGCAAAAAGTTCTTCTTTTGATTGGCTGTAGAAGGGTACCATCGGGTTTACCTCCTGAAAAACTGTCCAACCCAGATTTTCCACCAATTAATCATTCACGGAAAAAGAAGCCAGTCAATGATATTTCGAACATTTACTTTAAAACCATCTAAATTGATCACTTCGCTTTTATCCATGGTTAATAAAGTACAGATAACGGGGCTCTCTTTTGGGCTCTCTTTTGCGAGTTCATTGCGGGTTGTCTGGAGAGCCTCAAGCTCCCTTTTTCGAGTTTGTTCATCTTCGATTGAATAGCTGACTTGAATCAGTTCTACAATCTTATCTCCTTTTTTGACAACAAAATCCACCTCTTTATCATTTTTTGTTTTGTAATAATAGATGCCGCATTGACGGCGCAGTAGTTCAAGGAAAACTATATTTTCAAGGTTTTGGGCCTTACGGGCACCAACCTGGAATGAAACCCGGTTGGACAACCCGGTATCAATAGAGTAAAA
>JAUVDU010000206.1 GCA_030595135.1 Deltaproteobacteria bacterium
TTTCGACAATTTTTAACTGCCGGGTCAATCTTTGCGCTTCACGACGCAGCGTTTTCAAGAGCGCCCGGTCAGCTCTTGCGGGAGTATGACTTTTATCATCCGCCATCAAGAGCTCAAGACGAAGATCGATATCGCAATCCGGAAGCCGGTCACCGGCGGCAAGCGGGTCGCGCTCATTTAACAATGCGGCAAGCATTGCCGCAAGCCGACCCTGACCGATTTTTTTACCGGCCAACAACATTTGGGCTAAACGGGGATGAATTCCCAGTTTAGCCAGCTCCCGGCCATGTTCCGTAATCAGATTATCTGCATCAACTGCACCCAAACGGCGCAACAGATTAAAAGCGGCATCGACCAAAGCTTGCGACGGCGGCGTCAACCAACGCAAATCGCTAACCTTGGAAACGCCCCAAGCCGCCATCTCCAAAACCATTGAGGTAAGATCAGCCAACCTGATTTCCGGCTGACTGAACTCTAACATTGCCGGTTCATCACTCTTTGCCCACAATCTGTAACAGTAACCCTGACCTTCGCGGGCGGCCCGGCCACGCCGCTGATCGGCGGCAGCCCGACTGATTTTGACGGTTTCCAGACGGCCCATACCAGAAGCCGGATCAAAACGCATAATCCGCCGCCAGCCGCTGTCAACCACAACCCTGACCCCGGGAACCGTAAGGCTCGATTCAGCAATATCGGTGGCCAAAACTATTTTACGAATTCGACATATTGAAGCCTCTTTTGGCGAAACTCTCTTTGTCAAAACCCCTTTTTGCGAAAACTGAAAAGCTCGATCTTGAAGTTCGCGAGGCAAATTACCATAGAGCGGAATAATTTCAATTTTCGGCGCAACTGCCGACTCATTTTCTTTTTCTCGATCAACTTCACGCAAAAGTTCCGCCAGGCGACGAATCTCCCCGGCTCCGGGCAAAAAAACCAGGAGATCGCCGGTGGTCTCGTGCAGAGCCCGCACCACGGTTCGGGCCACAACCGGTAATGAGAGTTTCGCCAAGCTGCCTTCAGCATGAAAAGTGGTTACCGGAAAGGGTTCAAGCTGGGCTTCGAGAAGCGGGGCTCCGCCGAGAAAATCGGCAATCTCCAGAGCCGCCAACGTTGCCGACATGACCATCAATTTAAGTTCAGGACGTATGAGTTCCTGAACTTGCAAAGTAAAAGCCAGACCAAGATCGGCCTGAAGATGGCGTTCGTGAAATTCATCAAAAATGACCAGACCGTAATCACTTAAAGCCGGATCATTTTGCAGATAACGGGTTAAAACCCCTTCGGTGACCACCTCAATCCTGGTGCGGCGACCGACCACACTCTCGTGGCGCACCCGGAAACCGACAGTTTCTCCGACCTCCTCACCCAACAAAGCGGCCATACGCCGGGCCGCAGCCCGGGCCGCCAGGCGCCGCGGTTCCAGCATCACGATCTTTAAACCTTTAAGCCAAGGCTCATCCCGTAACAGTAACGGCAATAATGTCGTCTTCCCGGAACCCGGCGGTGCCTGCAAAACCACCTGCTGACCGGCTTGTAATGTTTGGCGGAGTTCCGGCAATAAATTCAGAACCGCCAGATCCCTGACATCATCACGATCGAGAAAGTTGTTATTTTTTTGAACCATTATGAGGTGCCCGTTAAAACAAACTTTGCTTCGCTGTGAGCGCAGCGAGGAAGTACTCTTGGGGTGCGCTTTCCACCAACGGGGTCAAAACTGGGGTACTAACGCACCCTTGTACCAGCAATGACCCCAACCGAGACAGGTCGCAAGGTTACTGCCTTGTCAAAGCCCGATAGATGCGCGGCAATTTGTCGGGCAGTTGTTTGACGTCGGCGATGACGGTGTGATGAACGTCGCCGTAGAGATTATCGAGATGGGGTGAATTGACGGCGTTGATAGTAATCGCATGGACGTGGATAAATGAGCTCCGACTTTCTCGAATCGCACTGCGACTGTCGGCAATCGCATATTCGTTACTATAATCCTGATCGTTAGGCAGGCCATCGCTTAAAATAATCATCAATTTGACCCGGGCCGGATACTCTTTAAGCTCTTTGGCGGCGTGACGGATGGCGGGCCCCATGCGCGTATTCTTTTCCGGCCTGACCCCGCCGATGCGGCCTTTAACCTCATCAGTTAAAGGTTCGGCAAAGGTTTTGAGATAGAAAAATTCAGCCGCCAGGCGGCCGGAACCGGAAAAGCCGGCCAACGCGTAAGCATCACCAACCCGTTCCAGAGCCTCGCAAAAAAGAACCAGGGCCTCCTTTTCGACCGCGAGGATACTCTTACCCCCACCATCAAGCACCGCTTTGCGGGTCGAACTCGAGAGATCGACTAAAACAAAGAGCGCAACATCACGATCAACCTTTAAACGTTTGCGGTAGAGACGCTCATCCGGTGTAACCCGCATTTTTCGGTCAATCGCATACTCCAAAAGGGCATCGTAATCAAAAGCATCCCCTTCCGGCCAGTGGCGCAGAATCTGGATGGCTTCAGGCCGGATCAACTCAAAATTACGCCGAATCCGCCGAATCAGACCGCCGTGATCAGCAATCGCCTCCTGATAGAAAGTATCGTCACCGCCAACCCGGCGATGTTCGAGAAGTTTAACATGGTTGCGCAAGTAATCATTAAGGCGATAGTCCCACTCATCATACCAGAACGTCGGCACCTGCTCATCCCGGTCTAAAACCGCACCGGCGGCCGCACCTTTGGGCAAGAGCTCAGACAAATCAAATCCCGGCGGCAGTTTGTGCATCTGCTTGCCGCTCCGGTCACGCAATTTACCGGAACGTTCTAACAATTGCCGTAAAAGTTCGGGTGTCAGTTGCAAGCTCTGATCGCGCAAAATACCTTTGAGTGCGCCCTTATCAACCCCGACCCCCTTCTCGGCCAGCTCCTCACGCCAAACATGAGCTTTTTTTTCACTCTCCTGATAGGCCAGATAGACCAGATCAAAACGTAATCGCCGGCCAAAAGGAAACCTGAAAGCGATAAAATCTCCGTCTGCTGCCGGCGAGCCGGTGACCCGATCATAGACATTTGTGACCCAATCGGCAACCTCAGCAACCGTCGCCTCTGCATTTTGCAAGATTTCGGCTTCGGCCATCAGTTCCTCCGCCAAGACCAGCAAATCCGGTTCAAGGAGGGCGCTGTCCGGCTTAACCTTTTCGCCCAAAACCAACGACCGATAGAGATACCGGGCCAAGCGCTCCCTGGCCGGAGCCTGCGGAGCAACTGCGGCCAAGTCTCCGGTCACAACTTTGATGCGCCGGGCAAAACCGGGATAGTAAAGCTCTAAAAAGTAACGAAGCCGAGCAAATTCGGCCAAATTAAAAAGTTTTTCCGCCAATTCAGGCCGCGGAAAAAGAGCGAAAAAAGCGTAGTAATCGGAAAAAACAAATGCCGCCGTCGCCGAAGGAGTAGGGGTAGAAATAGAAATTGTAGTAGCAGTTGCAGCATCAGAACCAGAACCAATCTCCGCTACCCGGCCCCGCAAACGTTGCCAGCGGCCAAAATCAAAAACAAAACTTTGCGCCTCAATCGCGGCCAGTTCAAGACCGGCAAAAAGTCGATAAAAGTTTTTATTCTCCGCAATATCCTTACCCAACTCCATCTCGGCAGGCAGAAAAACCTTGCGTCCATCCGTACAACAAGCCACATCAATGACCAGCGGACTGCGGGGAATCTCACTTAAAGGCCGCACCGCCAAAGCCCGCCCGCCCCGAGCCTGAAGATAACGCTGCAAAGATACGAGTTGCGAACTCAACGTTGCCATGGTTTGCATTTGACGATAAAGCTCACGCCCGGAAATTGCCTCAAGCCCCAGGAAACGACTGCGCCGCTCTCCCTGATCGTCACCTTTTAAAGCTGTATCGACAAAACTTGTCAGATGCGGCTCATTAAGAAAACGCAAACCCCGCTCCAAACCGCGCAAAAAAGAGCGCCCTAACTGCCAATTGAGATCAACTACCCGCAACAATTGGCCCGCCTGCCAAGCCCGTTTCGAATCCGCCATACCCTTGATCCCGGTGACCAGATGCTCAACCAGGCGAATCAGCTTCTTCTCTTCAATCCCCTGTTCGAGAGCCGCAACAATCATCTTAGCATAAGTCGTCGCGACAACCGCGCCGCCGACCTCAAGCAGCGCCAGCAAACCATTGGTCACTTGCCCCAGAGGATAAGGCCCCCAAGGCCCCAAATCACGAAAAAGGCGACAACTATAGCCATAGAGCAACGGCGCACCGGCAGCACAGATGGCAACAAACTTTTCCGCCGCCGAACAGGCCAAAACCGGCGTAATCACCCCGGCAACATCGACGGCCGCAACATAGTTTTCCAAACCCCGATCATCGACCTGCGGCAACAGAACACAACATCCCTCAACTAACAGTTGGGCAACCTCGACATGACGCTTAAACCAGCTCTCCGCCACAGCCACCAGCCGCTCAATG
>JAUVDU010000135.1 GCA_030595135.1 Deltaproteobacteria bacterium
GGATATTTGCCTTCGGCAATGTTCTCAAACGTGGGTTCAACCCCATCAACCAGAGAACCCTGAACTTTGTCGGCATTCTGGTCAAGAAAACTGAAACCGAAAATCCCCAGAGAGTTATGGTCAGCTTCAAGTTTCTTGACGATCAGATTATCATTTTCACCGGCTTCAACATAAGCCCCATCTTCGCGGATAGTATGGGCGATCGCTTTAAATCTCTTTTTATCCTTTTTTTTCAGAGCCTTCAACCAGGGAAATGTCTTAGCTCCACCCTGCATGGCCAATTCGACAAATGCATCACGGGTACCGGAAGTCGGAGGCGGCCCTAACACCCGAATCTTGATGGCAGGCAGATCCGGATTTACATCTTTCCAGGTTTTATAAGAGTTCTCAACCAGAGTTTCATCGCCGTTTGGGTTGGGAACCTCCTGAGCCAGGCCTAAGAAAAGATCGCGCCGGGTCAATTTTAAACGGGGTGCCGCTTTGGAGTTGGCAATGACGATACCATCATAACCAAGTTTAATCTCCAAAACCTCCTTGATGCCGTTCTTCCGACACTTTTCATACTCAGATTTTTTTATCCGGCGGGAAGCATTGGTAATATCCGGATGCTGGACACCGATTCCGGCCGCAAAAAGTTTTAAACCACCGCCGGATCCGGTCGACTCAATTTTCGGGGTTCTGTAGTTAGTGCTTTTCCCGAACTGTTCTGCAACAACCGTCGCAAACGGATAAACCGTCGATGAGCCGACAATTGAAACATAATCCCGGGCTGCAGCCTGACACACCGCTACCGGAAGCATCATCATAGTTACCAATACCAACATTAACAGTTTTCTTTTCATTTTTTCCTCCATAATATTTTTTTTATTTAGTCTCCAAAAGTGAAATTACCAACGTCGTTCAAATTTACGACGCAAATAAACAGCGGAAGCGTTCATACAAATCAAAAAAATCAGTAGCACGATTATTGCCGCTGAAGTTTTTTCGGCAAAGGCCCGTTCCGGGCTGTCGGCCCAGAGGTAGATCTGCACCGGCAAAGCCGTAGCCGGAGAGCTAAAGCTTTTCGGGATATCGACAATAAAAGCGACCATCCCGATCATCAAAAGCGGCGCCGTCTCCCCCAAAGCCCGAGCCATCCCGATTATCGTACCGGTCAACATGCCGGGCATGGCTAGCGGCAGAACATGATGAATGACGGCCTGCATGGGTGATGCGCCGATGCCTAAAGCGGCTTCGCGAATTGATGGCGGAACCGATTTAAGGGCGGCTCGACTACTAATAATAATCGTCGGCAACGTCATCAGGGTTAAAACAAGCCCGCCGACCAAAGGTGCCGAACGAGGCATGCCAAAGAGATTGATAAATATCCCCAACCCCAAAAGGCCAAAAATAATCGAAGGAACGGCTGCCAAATTGTTGATATTGACTTCAATAAAATCGCTCCAACGATTTTTACGAGCAAATTCTTCCAGATAAACTGCGGTGGCCACGCCGATCGGGAAAGAGAGCAGCAACGTGATCAACAAACTTAAAATTGTACCGCTTAAGGCTCCGAGAATACCGGCAAGTTCGGGATCTCGTGAGTCACCTGAAGTAAAAAAAGTAAAATTAAATTGCTTGCGGAGACGATCCTCCTTTTCGAGATGTTCAATCCAGGCGAGTTGCTCACGGTTGAAACGCCCATTGGGGTCGCGGCTGATAGTTCCCTTCATGAGCATATCGAGATCGTCGGCCGCCGCAAGCCAGAGTTCTTTGGTCGTGCCGATGAGAGATGGATCTTCCATAACTATTTTTCTGATCTCATAGGGAGCGCCGGCACTAACCAATTTATAGAGTGATTTTTTCTGCCGCCGACCGGTAACTTCGGGAAAAAGAGAGCGGCAGCTTTTTTTAACGATACCATGATAATCAGCCCGATCAAGCGTTGCCGATGATAATTCGACCGGATCAAAAAAGACGCTTAATAGAATATGGGTCTGACGAAAAGCCGGCAGCCCTTTGCCGAGAATATCGGCAAAAAGAATCACCAGAAAGAGCAGGCTGATGACAATCGCGGCAATCCCGCAAATACGAAAGCGTTTTTCCGCCCGGTAACGGCGTTTCAGCCCGACTTGGACAAGTTCGGCTACAGATCGATTTTCTTTGGGGTGATTTTTCATATATTATTACTCGTACTGTTCGCGGTATTTTTTAACGACTTGCAAAGCAACAATATTCAAAATTAATGTAACCATAAAAAGTAGGAGTCCCAAAGCAAAAGCCGCCAAAGTTTTAGCACTGTCAAATTCCTGATCACCAACCAGCAGGGTCACAATCTGAACCGTAACCGTGGTCACCGCCTGAAGCGGGTTGGCGGTCAAATTGGCGCTTAAACCGGCAGCCATAACCACAATCATGGTCTCCCCGATGGCCCGTGAAACAGCCAAAAGTATACCGCTGACGATACCGGGCAAGGCGGCAGGAATCACAACTCGGCAAATGGTTTCAGAGCGGGTTGCGCCGAGACCGTAGGAACCATCTCTTAAAGATTGCGGCACTGCCGTAATTACGTCGTCAGAGAGCGAAGAGATAAAAGGAATAATCATAATTCCCATAACTACACCCGCCACCAAAGCACTTTCGGATGAGACATCAAGTCCCAATGCGGCACCAAAATCACGAACCATGGGCGCCACGGTCAAAGCAGCAAAAAAACCGTAGACAACAGTTGGTATACCGGCCAGAATTTCGAGCAGAGGTTTAACTATCGTGCGCACTTTGCGGTGCGCATATTCGGACAGGTAGATAGCTGACATTAAACCTAAAGGCACCGATACGAGCATGGCGATAAGAGCAATCATCAAGGTACCGGTAAAAACCGGGATTGCGCCAAAAGCACCGGATGAACCCACTTGATCGGCCCGGATTGCGGTCTGCGGACTCCATTTAAGACCGAAAAGAAAATCACTCAACGGAATTTTCTGGAAAAAACGAAGAGCTTCAAAAAGAATTGAGAGGACAATGCCAATGGTCGTAAAAATGGCCACCGTGGAACAGATCAGAAGCAGTACATTTACAACTTTTTCAACCTGGTTGCGAGCCTGCATGCCGGTTTTTATGCGGACGACGGCTAAAACCATACCGACAATTACCAGTCCCAGCATGACCACGGCCAAAAGTGCGTGGCTGATGGAAATAAGCGAGGAAAAGTGATCGGCAGCCGCAACAATGCTCTCACCATTCTGCGAAACAATATTACCCAACGCCAGGTTACGAATATCATTAAGCAACAGGCCAAGTTGGTCGGCGGGCAATGCTTGCAGATGTTCCGGCAATCCGGCAACCACCAAAGCAGTAACTATCTGACCTTCAAATATTAACCAGACCCCATAAATAAAGACCGCTGGCAAACTACACCAAAGAGCCGTCAAAGCACCATGATAGGCCGGCCTGGAGTGCAACAGCTCAAGACCGCCAGCCAAAACCGCAACTTTTTGTGAGCGCTGTCGACCGAGCCAATAGCCGATAACCGTCAGAATGATCAAAATAATGGGAAGAAGTGAAGTCATGCTCGGAACTTAACATCAAAAAATTAAGTTTAGATAAAGATGACTTTGATTTTTTTCAGAAATGGGAGGGGAAAAGGAAAAACATGGCAACAAAGATAAGATGATTTTCTGAAACGAATGGATGTTTTTTTAACTCTCAGACCATTTATGTTAATGCTTCAATTCGATCTTTCATACGGTAGCTATCACCTTCAATAAGGTTGGTTTCAGAGTGGTGCAGAAGAAAACCCAGCGCTGCCGGCATTAGATCCACAACCGCAACAAAACTAACTTTATTTAAACAGCAATCTAACGGGGATATGAGGGGGGGGGAGGCGGAACCTGTAGGATTTAATCAAGTTCATTGGGGTGGTAGTCCAACTCCCATTTTTAACCGTACCAACAGCCATTCCTTTTTAAGAAATACAGATTTTTAAAGAAGAGGGGGAATTCCAGATCCGCCTTTTATCCGCTTCTTTGGTACAGATACATTTACCACGCCTTTAGACTCGCCATCTTTTCCATCACTGGCAATGAATGTTATTTCATATACCCTGCCATCTCCTGTACCTAATCTTTCTGCTCTCAGGCTTGCTGTATCAGTTCCAATACCATACATATCCGGTGTATGGTTTTTGTCCTTTGGGGCATCTTCAGGTTCATTACTTGTGATATTCAGTATTGTAATACCCACTGCATCACCGTCCGGATCAGTGACTCCTTCAACAGTCACATCAACAAATTTATTATTGGGAGGCCAGAGAATTTTTTTGCTTGGATATGCGCCGGAAATATCAGGTGGAGTATTGAATGTGTGTCCGGATAAACCATACAATGAAAAATGCGCAACATTTGCCCACACATAACCGCCATAATTCTCACCATAAAGCTCAACATTATTAGTATTCACACCCAAATCCAAAACCCAGTCTGCGTCAACATTTAATTTTTCCCACATTCCTGTTGTCTGATTAAAATAGTATAATCCCATGGTAGCTTCATCAATATCATCAGAATCAGTTACATCACCATCTCCATTAGAGTCACAAGAAGATTCTTTATAATATACTTTTATCATCGCACCTGTCACATTATGGTCGAATTCATCTATCTCAATCGCAGCATATTGACCTATTGCGTACTCATATTGATTAAGGCCTGTAGCATTTTCCAATTTTACCGGTATTGTAGAAGTGTCATAACGCGTTATATCGACTACAGGAATTACATCTGCATCTAAACCAGCTGCTACTATAGTGTCGGTATGTTTTAAAGTATCAATCTCATCAATAAGAAAGCTCGCAGAACTTCCTCCTGTACTTAAACTTTTTTTGTATTCAATTTGCGCGCGATTTGTATAAATTGATACGATTTTACCGCGTAGGATATCCAATACCTGAAGGTGATCCTGCGCATAGGGAATTGATAACATCACAATGGTCTGTGTCGGAGTCCACAAGCCATGTCTTACTACTATCCTGTTATCATCAGACCGTATCATCTCAGCCAGAACCTCTCCGGTATCCGATAATAAATTTTTAATTAGCATACCGACAGCCTTATCTCCCTCAGGCCTGCCAACCAAAACAATCCGGGACGCACCGCTATGATCCTGAAGCAATTCTCCTGGGGTCAACACCTTTACTGTTGTATAATCTTTGAGATTTTCGATGAAAGAAAATGCTTTATCACTAGGATCTGCTACAATAATTAAATCCGAAACATGGGGAAGCTCAGAATCTCGATCCAGATTATCAGGGATGCCATCTCTATCAGAGTCTTGATTAAAAGGATCTGTCCCCTGTTCAAGCTCAATTCCATCAGAAACGCCATCTTTATCTGTATCATTTGATGTGGGATCTAATTTATTATCCACTTCAATACCGTCAGCTACATTATCACCATCAGAATCAGCATTCATAGGATCGGTATTATAAGTTTCCTCTTCCCCATCAGATAGTCCGTCATTGTCGCTATCAACGGATAGGGGATCTGTCCCCAGATTTTTTTCTTTGCCGTCAAACATAAAATCTCCATCGCTATCAGGATT
>JAUVDU010000172.1 GCA_030595135.1 Deltaproteobacteria bacterium
AAACCACCCACCGACAAGGGCCCCTGAGCCATTGCGTAGATCCGGCCATCAGGTCCTCTTAAGGGGGTCAACATCAAGGTTCCACCATGCAAACTTTCGGCATCTCCGATTGATGAAACAAGAACATCCAAGCGGGAACCATTGCGGGCAAAAGGGAGCAGTTCAGCCGTCAACATGACGGCCGCGGCATTATCGAGATCAATACTGGCAGAATCGACCGAAATCCCGAATTTATCGAGCATATTAGCCATCGCCTCACTCGCAAACTTCCCTTTCTTGGTATCGTCACCAGTTCCGGCAAGCCCCACCACCAAACCATGGCCTACCAGCTGATTGCTACGCACTCCTTTGATATGGGCGATATCTTTGAGACGAACCGCCGCCGCCAAATCAGCTGACAGGAGTCCGACAAAAAGCAAGAAAAGTAATTGCCAACAAAATTTTCGCATAATCTCAAACTCTCCCGAGAATTTCATAAGTCCCTAAAACGGCCAGACCAAGTCAAGAACTTTAGTACCCCAACCAACCCGTTGTTTTGTCCCGAGCGTGCCACTGCCGCTGTATTCGATGCGGGCCTCGGCAATCGCCGAGGAGAGGATATAATTATCGGCCGTAATATCGGTTGGACGAATAATGCCGGAGACGGTAACATAGTGATCTTCATTGTTTACCTGGGTAAAATGGGTACCCATTATGCGAAAATCACCATTGGGCAAGACCTCGGTCACCCGCGAGGCGATTTTGGCCATCAAGGTGTTACTGCGGCTAGTCGCCCCGCTACCAGCCGTTTTATTGCTCCGTTCAACTTCCAACCAATCATCCATCTTGCCCAGGTCACCGAGATACTTTTTCAAAGCAAAGAGTCCGGGAACCGAATACTTACTGCTGTTTTCACCATCACTGGAGGTTGATGCCGCCCCGGCTCCTCTGAAATCTTCGGAAACTAAAACATAGACAATATCATCAATATAGCGAGCCCGGCGAGAGTTGAAAACCTGAATGAAATCATCCTGTCCGACTTGATCAAAATTGACCAAAGAACCATTCTTATACTGCATCTCCCTTCTTCCGGAGAGTTGCGCCGAAGAGGGCTGGGCCGGAGGTCGAATCACCGGAACAGCGGCAATCGGAGCTGACTGATGCCCACAACCACCGCCAACCATCATACTGAGCAGCAGTACAAGAACAAACCAACTATATGTTACTTTCATCACTCCACCACCTTTTTCAATAGACAACTACAACTTTTCCAGAGCCAACTACCTGGGCCTGAAAAAATTTCCGCGTGGTTGGGTTTTTTACGGTAATAATCTCTTTTAACGTACCATTTCCCATAGCTACGCCCCGGGTACTGATTCTAACCCCTCCTTGCTGCAACAAAACCTGCACCAGATCACCGCGCTTTATCA
The DNA here is from genome assembly GCA_030595135.1 of Deltaproteobacteria bacterium. GTDB lineage: Bacteria > Desulfobacterota > Anaeroferrophillalia > Anaeroferrophillales > Tharpellaceae > Tharpella. Next base: position 1,410 of record JAUVDU010000172.1, read on the forward strand.
AACGATATGGCTGTAAACGTTTACCGGACAGAGGCTCACCGGCTCGCAGGTTACAAGTCAATTGATAGATCATCCCCTCCGGCAGATGATCAACTATCCCCGGCCGGAGTTTTCGACAATCTACCAGACAAGCAACAAAGTCGGAAACTTGCACAGGTTCACCCCGAACCAGATCACGTTGAGCCAACAAAACTTGCTCTTTCCCACTGACTTTCAGCTTGAACCAACGCCGAGACTCTTTGCCATTACCGGAATAGAGCGCCAACTGCACCGGGACAATGCCGCTTTTTCGATTCCAACTGCCAAGTTGCAAAACTGAAAAGTCGGCCCCCTCATCTCTTCCAGCCAACCATTTCGTCACCTCACTACTATCTTCAAGCCATAACTCTTCAATGCCGGGCAAACCGTTCTCAAGCGCAGCCATAAGCTCGACCCGGCACCGCTGCTCCCGGTTTTCCGGATCGATCTCGGTCGCCTGAACCAAAACTGACGAAAGCAACAAAAAAAATATCGCCGCAAGGCGGAGGCAGACGACTGAAGAAGGCATTCTTTCGTTGAAAAAGCCTATTTTATTGTCATTCATAAAATCATCCCCTCGCTTCGACCTAACGTCTCAATCCATTCGCGGTCTTCAACATCTCATCACAGGTCTGGATCGATTTTGAGTTGGCTTCATAGGCCCGCTGGCCGACAATCATACCGACCATCTCTTCAACCACGGAGACATTGGACATCTCCAAAAAACCCTGGCTGATCGTTCCCAAACCATCAGCCCCGGGAGTACCGATTGTGGCCGTTCCGGAAGCATCAGTTTCCCGAAAGAGATTACGCCCCGTCGCATCGAGGCCGGAAGGATTGGAAAAACTGGCCAGTTCTATATTGCCCACCGGAGTTGAAGTAACCTCTCCGGCCTGAATCACCGAAACCGTCCCGTCAGCTGTGATTGTTATTTGCGTCGTATCGCTGGGAATATTGATCGCCGGCTGCAAAGCGTAACCATCTGAGGTAACAATATTACCCGTACTATCGAGTTTGTATGAACCCGCCCTCGTATAGCCGGTGGTTCCGTCCGAAAGCAAAACCTGAAAAAAACCATCCCCTTCTATCGCCATATCGAGCTCGCTGCCGGTCTCTTGATAGTTTCCCTGAGTGAAGATCTTGTACACCGCTACCGGCTTGGTTCCCAACCCCACCTGAATCCCGGTCGGAAGCTCCTCACCAGTTGCCGAAGTGGTTCCGGCTCGAGTCATGGTCTGGTACATCAGATCCTGAAAATCAGCCCGACTCTTCTTAAAACCGGTGGTATTGACATTGGCCAGATTATTGGCAATCACATCGATATTTAACTGCTGGGCCGCCATCCCGGTGGATGAGGTAAATAAGCCTCTAATCATTTTTAATACTCCTTAGCCTACAATTCCTTGAGCGGCCTGCTTATTAATCTCATCAAGGCCGACTATTACTTTTTGCTGAGCTTCGTACTGCCTGGCAATCTCAATCAAACTGACCATCTCTTCCAAAATATTAACATTGGAGAGTTCACGAACTCCCTGGCTGACCACAAGCTGAGCCGCCGGCTCCGGCGGCCCGGAGGCGGTACTTTCGACAAAACCGGCATCACCGAGTTTTTCCAAACCCTGAAGGTCGGGGAAAGTCATCAAACGCAAAGCTCCAACCGACTGACCGTCAACCATTACATCCCCAAGCTTGCCAATCTTAAGATCGCTAAGAGCGCCCGGATTCTCTCCGGCCAGAACCAGCGGCACATCCTCTTCCCCAGCAGCCATTACCTGATCACCATTAAGCGCCACCATTTCACGTTGCTCATTAAGCCGAAAATGGCCGTCTCTGGTGTAATAGATTTTTCCGTCGGCAACCCTCTTCATAACGAAAAAGCCCTCTCCATCGAGCGCCATATCGAGAGGATTACCGGTATCCTGCATCGCCCCGGTCTGAAAATCGATCCAGTTACCGGCATGCACGGCAAAGCAGTTGTGCTCAATAATATTCTGGCTATTTTCAGGTGGACGATTGTTGCCACTAACCTGATCATAGACCGTCGCAAAGAGAGGCACATCACGGCGAAAACCACCACTGTTGACATTAGCCAAATTGTTAGCGGTTATCTCCTGACGGCGATCATTAGCCAACGCCCCGCTTAGAGCCGTGTAGATTTCATGGTTCATTAGTAACTTACCCCTGAAAGCCTGTCATAAAAAACAAGATTTACCTAACCCTGTGAACTTCCGCAAAGCGGCAAAACTTCCCGCCTGAGAGAACCCTTAATTAAGTTTTTGCAACAAACATACCACTACTGTAAAAAAGAAATATACGGAATTATTTGACAAATAGAGCAAGGGGAACTATTAACTTATGGAAGGCTAAGAAACTTAAGAGAGAAGGATTTCCCCTAAGTCCAAGAAGAGAGGTTCGAGCTATGAACAATCAGGAAAGTCGTAAAAACTTGACCTCCAACATGGAGGACTACCTTGAGGCAATACTCAATCTTCAACAAGAACAACGAGTTGCCCGGGTCAAGGACGTCGCTCAACGTCTCAATGTCAAGATGCCAAGCGTCACTGGGGCGATGAAGGGATTAGCGGAAAAGGGGCTGGTCAACTACGAACGTTACAGCTATTTAACCTTAACTGACGCAGGAGAGAAAATTGCGCGGGATATCGGGGAGCGTCATAAAACTTTCTACAGTTTTCTGACAAAGGTTCTGCAAATTGACCATCAGACCGCTGAACTTGATGCCTGCCGCCTCGAACACGCAACCTGCCGCAAAACCTTTGAAAAGATAAAAGAGTTTACCAACAACTACAACAAATCAACTTGATGCATTCGTAAAAAAGTTACGGGATGGCTAAGTAAAAATTTCGATAGACGCCCCGAAGGAAGTGCCCTTGGGGTGCAACGCAGGATATCGGAACTTTTTACGAAGCCATCAACTTGTGACTTTAAGGTGTATCTCTCTACCAATCAGCTTATCGAACATCTCTCCTGCCGGAACCAACAAGGTCACCACCCGATCGCCGGGATTATCCGTAACTCCGGCCGCACGCCGCTGAATTCGCGGCTGACGCCGGTTGGTTCCACCGAAAGGAATCGGCGAATAACGCCGCGGACGCCGACGCCCATTCCGAACATGGAGGATACGACCGCGAACATCAATAGCTTTGTTGAACGACCGCCCGCCGCCCTTTAGTTTCGCTCCGGGCAAAACTGACTGCACGACGACATTGGTAATAGTCTGGCTGTTATTAATCATAGATTTTTCTCTTCTTTATTGGATCTTGAAAATAAACAATACCTCCTAATCATCGACAAAACCCATAATAACTTTAGTAAAATTATCCGTAGCTATTCAGCACTGCTGCCAATCCTTGATTCGGTACTCAATTTTTCGCACGCTGATACCGAGTTCCCGAGCCGCCTGGGCTTTACTTGGACAACGCTCCAGAGCCGCTAAAATCATCCGCTTTTCCATCTCCTTAAGAGTCAACAAGGTAAAATTCTCACCTTGCGTGTCCCCCGCTTGGCTTGCAAT
>JAUVDU010000239.1 GCA_030595135.1 Deltaproteobacteria bacterium
CACCCGGCTGCTGACCAAGTCAAGATCTTAAGAACCCAGCTGTTACAACGCTTACTCAGCACCGGCGGCAACTCCGTACTGGTCACCAGCCCAAAACCTGGTGAAGGCAAAACCGTTAACGCCATCAATCTTGCCATCAGCATTGCTCAGGAAGTTGACCGTACCGTACTCCTGATTGATGCCAACCTGAGAAAACCGGCGATTCACAAATACTTTGGCTTCGAGGAAAGCATGGGCCTTGCTGATTACCTGCTCGGCAAAACGTCAATATCTGAGGTTCTGCTTAATCCGGGTATCGACAAACTGACAATCCTGCCGGGCGGACTACCTTTGACAACCTCGTCGGAGATGCTGGGCGCGACCCGTATGGCTGATCTGGTTAAAGAGATGAAAGATCGTTACGAAGATCGGATTCTGGTGTTTGACGGACCCGACATACTCACTAACGCTGACTCTCAGGTATTCTCTAAATTAGTCGATGGCATTGTCTTGGTTGTTGAAGCAGAAAAAACTACCAGACAGGAGATCAAACAAGCCATTGAACGTCTGGGAGAATCTCCTTTGATTGGAACTATTTTCAATAAATCTCACGAATAGAAGGAAGCAAACCATATGTACGAAGAGTTTTACGCCCTGCAGGAGAAACCCTTCGACCTGTTGCCGGATGCAGATTTTTTCTACTTAAGTTCCGGGCACGATAACGCTTACACTCACCTGAAATATGCAATTCAGGAAAACAAAGGCTTTGTCGTTATCTCCGGCGAAATTGGTTGCGGCAAAACCACCCTGATCAACTATCTCTTGCGCCAACTACCGAAAGACCTGCTGGTCGGTGTCATAAGTCACACCGACGTCAACCCGGAACTTTTTTTCAAACTTATCTGTCGAAAATTTGAGCTTAACCACGAAGGTCTTGATAAAGGTGAAATGATCTCTGTTTTCCAGGATTTCATGATCGCTTCTCGTCTAGAAAACAAACGAGTTACCTTAATTATTGATGAAGCCCAGAACCTTCCTGATAAAACTATTGAAGAGATCAGAATGCTCTCAAATCTCGAAGCTGAGAAGGAGCATCTCGTTCAAATCATTTTGGTGGGACAACCGGAACTGCGCCAGAAACTACGCCAACCCCACCTTAAACAGTTCCTCCAACGAGTAACCGTTCACTACCACTTGGACAAATTAAGCCAAGATGAAGTTAAGGAGTATATCCGCCATCGCCTGCATATTGCTGGATGCCCGGTCTACGCAACCCTTTTCAGTGATGAGGCAACCGCGAAAATATGGAAAACCAGCCGGGGAATTCCAAGAATAATCAACTATACTTGTGATATGGCTCTGGTTCACGGCTACGCCGACGGTTTGACGACAATTGATGAAAATATTATTGATGCAGTCATTAAATCACGTGATGAAAGTACTCTTTTCAATAATTATCAAGACCGGGAAATTTCAATCCCAAGCGCCACACCCATACCAGAGCCACAACCCAGTTTGACAGCTCCAGATGTTAGCAATCTAATCCATCGTATCTCGGTTCAGGAAGAGATGCTCCACTCTATCAACACTCAATTAAAAGAACAGTTCGAAAACCTCAAGGCTAGAGACAAACTGACATTAGAAATTTTCTTAGCTTTACAAGACAGCCTGCAATCCCGGCAAAAGATCGCTTTACGCTACCAGAAAATTAATAATATCTATCAAAAGCTGAATGATGCCGTAAAAAAACATCTGGCATTCCAAGTTGAACAATCTGAGCCCGTGGCTGAAGAAGAACTATCACAACAGCAAATCGAAAAATCTCATAATAACCAAAAATAAATTTTGAATATCTTGTCATTTTATGCTCATATAGGATGCGGCAGAGGTAAAAGAACCGTTCGAGAAGCTGAATGTCCAATCCATCAGATCTCAAAAACCAACCAAATTAAATTACAGACTTTCTTATGAAGCTGGATAAGCAGATGAAAAAGTTTACCATTCTATTCGTCTTGCTCATGATTTTACAAATCGGTAACCTGTGCCTTTTACAAGCCAGTTCGGCCGCGCCCAACCAGCCCCTGCCGGAGGGTGTCAGCGGCATCCTTCCAGCCCACATAATTTCATTTACCGCCCCCACCCATCCCAAGTTTGAAAAACGTCAGCATCAATGGCAATTTTCCAACCCTAAGCTGGACAGCCGACTCAATTACAGAATCGAAAAAACGCTGCTTGGTAATCTTGAAGAGCCCCTCTCCTCTGCCAATTCCAACCTTTCCAGAAAAAACGAATCGGCTGAAACTATCTGCGTACAAGTAAAATGTGCGGTTAAACATCGGGAAGCAGTTGAAAAAAGAATCAGCACTCTAAACGGAGTAGTAACCGGTCACAACTTGAACCAGACAACCATTCAAGTTATCATTCCCCTGACCACCCTAAACACTCTAGCTAATATGCAAGAGGTTCATTTCATCAAAACTCCTAACCGTGCTATAACCTTCGCCGGCAACTACGTAACCGAAGCGCTTTATGATATCAATGTCGACAACTGGCACAATGCCGGTATCTATGGCCAGGGCACCAAGGTCGGAATTATTGATGTCGGTTTTCAGGGTTACACTGCCTTGCTCGGCAGTGATCTGCCGGCCACCGTTTTGGCAAGAAATTTCGTTGACGGTGAAACTTCAGCTCAAATCGACAGCGGTTACCCCCACGGTACGGCATGTGCCGAAGTTGTTCATGATCTTGCCCCTCAAGCAACCATCTACCTGGCCAAAATATACACTGACATTGACCTTCATGAAGCAGTAAACTGGTTGCGAGCGTATAATGTCGACATCATCTCAACCTCTCTAGGCTGGTACAATCTGGCCCCGGGAGATGGAACTGGAGAACTTGCCGACTTGGTAACCAGTGCCTACAACAGCGGCATCCTCTGGGTCACAGCGGCCGGCAATGACCAGCAACGCCATTGGGGAGGATTATTTTCAGACCCTGAAAATAACGGTATGCACAACTTTACCGCTGATCAGGAGATCAATTTTTTCGGCCCCGGTGATAACACCGCCTACCTGCTTGACCCCGGATTTTCCTATACAATTTTCGCTCGCTGGTCTGACTGGCAAGATGTAGATCAGGATTACGACCTCTACGTTTACCGCTGGAACGGCAGTGACTGGGGTAGGCCGATCTCCAGTAGTGTCAACCTGCAAAATGGAGGTGCTGGTCAGACTCCGACAGAGGCAGTTGCATTCATTACTTCCGGTGAACCTACTGCCTATGGATTCATTGTCTATCGGGCTTTCGATGCCGCAAAAATTGTCAACTTTGAAATCTTTTCCCCCTATACACCACGTCTTGACGAAATTCTGACAAATCGCAGTCTGCCTAACCTGGCTGACGCAGCCCGGGCGACAACTGTAAGTGCGATCAATGTAATTTCCCACATAAGACCTGATTACAGTTCAGAAGGGCCAACCAATGGCTACGGTGGCAGCGCCACCGGCGGCTTCGGCAAACCTGACATCGCCGCCTATACCAATGTCTCTACTGCCAGTTATGGGTTCCAGGGATTTAGCGGCACCTCGGCTGCCACACCGCATGTTGCCGGCACCGCCGCTCTCATCCTCTCAGACAATCCGGGTTTCAGTCCAGCCCAACTGCAAAATGTCCTGGAAAGTCAAGCTATTGACATTGAAGCTCCAGGATTTGATTATACTACAGGTTGGGGCCGACTCCATCTAGATGATCATGGGTTACCACCTGATAACGTCGATTGGAAAGGATACAATACCTCCTGGAGCAGCGCCGCTAACTGGAGCAATAATACGATCCCCAACAACACCTCGAGCGTTACTATTCCATCATCTCCGGAAGGCGGTTACTGGCCTCTGATCTCCGGTACGTCAGCCCGAGCGAAAGATCTGATTCTTTCCGGCCGGCT
>JAUVDU010000259.1 GCA_030595135.1 Deltaproteobacteria bacterium
ACAAATTCGCAATAGGCTTCGTCGATGACGACGATCTGACGGCCGTCAATCCGTTCCATGAAATTGATAAGCTGTTCCCGGTTCCAATAGGTGCCGGTCGGGTTGTTGGGATTGCAGACAAAGAGAATCTTGGTGCGTTCATCGATCGCCTCAAGCATGGCCTCGGCATCGAAACCGAAATCCGATAATGGGGTCAGGCGGGCGCTAAAACCGGAGAATTCGGCTATCCATTCGTAGACGGCAAAGGTTTTGTCGGCGGTGACGATGTTGTCGCCCTCCTGGCAGAAGGCTTTGATGACGAAAGCGATCACCTCGTTGGCGCCGTTGCCGACCAGAAACTGGTCAGGATCCATGTCGAATTTTTTAGCCAGGGCCTGGCGTAGATGGTAAGCGTCGCCGCTGGGATAGATCGCCGCCTTCCGAGTTTCAAAATGTTCTAGGACAGCCCCGGCCGCCGGTGGCGGGCCGAGTGGATTTTCGTTGTTGTTGAGGCGATAGAGGGGGTCGCAGCCGTAGAGTTTTTTTAACTCATCATCGGGTTTGCTCGGAATATAGGCTTCGAAATGTTTGATATATTCCGGCACCAGATGTTCTAAAGGAGTGGCGGTTGGGTTCATGGTTGAGGCTCAGTTTTTTTGGGCTCGGTTTTCTGCAGGATCAGAAGATCGCCCTTGCCGCCGTGGGGCAGCAACAGGCGCGGGCTGAAACCGTTTTCTCGCAGGGCCGGGGTAAAGGCGGCCTGCCAACTTAGGCCGAGATCAATGATAAAAAAGATATTATCAAGCCCTTCTCGGGTGAAGAGTGTTAAGTGGTCAGCGATATTCTTTTCCATGTCGTTGCCGGCCCACAAGGGGCGCAGTGTGACCTTGTGTCGAGCGCGGTCGAATTCGGTGGCTAAGACCGAAAAATCGGCTCTGGTTTCGCCGCTGTCGCTGGTCAATCGAATTTCGCGGGGCAGGGTCAGGCGCTGGTATTCGCTTCTTAAAAAGGGTTCAAAATCGGGATCTGTCCAGGCGACCGCGCCCGGATCTTCCTGCATCTGGCGAAAGAGGGATGGGGTCTCGGTTGGCGGGGTGGTGTTGTGATATTCAAGAACAGTGCCCAGTGTCTCAAAGTGGTGTTGGGGCAGGTCGGGATTTGGCGAGCGATTGAGCAGGCCGACCGCCGGGCTTCTGGCAATTGCATTAAGACAATGTTCAAGCAGGGCTTCGGCCATAGTTTGGCGCAGCTCAGGAGAGATAGAGGGGGTCGTATCGTCGGCCAAAATGAAGGGGCCGTAACACTCCACCATTTTTGTTGAGCTCCAGTACCAGATGATACCGCCGCCGATGTGGCTGGCAGTATCGCGAACGATGGCGGCCCGGTAGTCGCTGGCCTTAACCATGTCGACGATCTTGCCGGGATAGTAAAACTCCTGGGGCAGAAGTTCCGGCGACGTATAGTGGCGGCTTTCCGAGATGAAAAATTTAAGTTCTTCAGCTCCGGGCGTGATGATTGAAAAGTTATCCGTTGGTGGTGTTGTGGGTGTTCGGTCGCTTGCCGTCATTTTCGGGTAGCTTTTTTCCTTGCGCAGTAAGAGTTGTAGACGGCCGCTGTCGTTTTGGCTGATCTTGAGTTGATCGACCATCCGCGAGGCTAAGAGCAGGCCCATTTCGTCGAGGCTGTTTTCATCCTCAATATTGATGGTTGCGGTCAGATTGAAAGTCCGCATGGCAAAATTTCGGATCGGCAGGCTGAAGTTGAGGGCCGCATAGTAACCGCCTTCATAACAGCTGATTTCAATCTCTGCCTCCGGTTTGACATGAGTGCAAAGATAGTTGAAAATCTCCTCACCGGCCAGGGTCAGGGCCAGGGCTTCAGTCTGGCCGAGGCCGAAGGCTAAGGCGGTACTCTCGATAAAAGTCTGAACCGTCGGCAGAAAGGCAAGGTCATCCTCAATGGTGAGGCGGGCTTGTCGTCGGGGTTGCTTGGCCATTACTTTATCCTTTTTCGGTTTTCCCGTTATAACGGAGCACCAGCATTGTGATGTCGTCGGTTTGGGGGATGCCGGTGGAGAAGTTGTCGATCTCTAGCATAATCTGATCGGCGATTTGGACTGCCGGTTCTTTTGTGAGGTGGGCCAGGTGTTCTTCAAGGCGGGGTTCGGTGAAGAGTTCATGGCGGTTGTTCATGGCTTCGGTAACCCCGTCGGTGAAGACAAAAAGAGCTTCTCCCGGTGCCAGGGTTATGTGTTTGGTTGAGAAAGAGAAATCTTCCATAACGCCTAAAGCGACGCCGTCGGTCGTGGCTAAAGGCTGAACGGTTTCAGGCTGATTCGGGGCGAGCAGGTAGGGTGGGTTGTGACCGCCGTTACAATATTCCAGTTCACCGGTGACGATATTGAAAATGCCTAAGAAAAGGGTGACGAACATCATTGACGGGTTGTCCCGGGAGAGATCGTTATTGACCTGTTCCAGTGTGACCGCGCTGGAGCGGCGAGACTGGGCTTTGGCTTGAGTTTTGATCAAGGTTTGGGTGATCGCCATGAAGAGGGCTGCCGGAACCCCTTTACCGGAGACGTCGCCGACCGTAAAACATAAATGCTGATCATCGAGCATGAAGAAATCGTAGAGGTCGCCGCCGACTTCGCGGGCCGGGCGCATGGTGGCGTAGAGATCAAATTCCGACCGGGTCGGAAAAGGCGGCGGGAAAATTTTCGGCAGGATACCCATCTGGATTTCACTGGCGATATTGAGTTCACTCTCGATCCGCTCTTTGGCGGCGGTGGTTTCGGTCAGATTTTTGATATACTCTTTGAGAGAGCGTTGCATTTCGGCAAAAGAGAGGGCCAAACGGTCAACTTCGTCACTACTTTTCCGGGTTTTGGGTGTCGGGATGGTGGTTTCGAGGTCGCCGGACGCGATCTGGTCGGCACTTTTGGCCAAAGCCGACAGCGGTTTGGTGATTTTTCCGGAGATCAGCAGGATGACCAGCATGATCAGGAAAAAACCGCCGATGCCTAAACCGAGCATGATTTTGGTCAGGGCCTGGATATCGGCCATCAGTTCATTTTGCGGGAAAAGTACGCCGAGAGACCAGCCGTTGGCCGGTAGCGGGGTGTAGACCATCCAGTATTTTTTGCTGTTAGTCAGGCTGGTGAAAGCGGTAAAACCTTTTTCACCGGCAATCATGCGGCGGCCGATTTCCCGGATTCGAGGATTGTTGTGGGCTTCGGCGACACTGAAAATGGTTTCGTTCATGACCAGATCAAGGTCGGGGTGGGTGACAAACGTGCCGTTACGGGTGATGAGAAAAGCGTAACCGGTCTTACCAATCTTCAAGGATGAGACGACATTGCGCAGCCAGTTGAGGCTTAAATCGATACAGACGATGCCGCCAAACTTTTTATGACCAGCCTTTTCCCAGTAAAAAGGATACGAATAGCTGGTCATAACGGTGCCCCCGCTTACGCCAAAATAGGGCTCACTCCAGACGGCCTGGTCAAGGACTTTTGGGATTTGATACCAGTCGTGGGAGCGGTAATCATATTCAATCGGGCTCTCTTTAATGTGGTTGTAAGTGCGGATGTAGTAACGGGAGTAGAAATTAAACTTATGATTATTAGATCCGGGGGCGGCGATATCGCGATTAGATTTGGAGGTGGGGACGAAGGCAGCAGCGATGCCGAAGAGTTCCGGGTTTTGTTCAAGCCGGGCTTTCAGCAAGGAGGTAAGCT
>JAUVDU010000390.1 GCA_030595135.1 Deltaproteobacteria bacterium
AGGGGTTTTAATCCAACGTGTCGCCCCTTTAACTTGATGCCCGATTCCCGGTACTAGAACCAAGACCAAAAGGAGGATACTGAGCAACACCAGAGGCAGCGTCAATTTACTCCACCAGTGATAATCGAACTTTGCACAAAGAAACAGGGCAACCGCCCCAAAGATTGCGAAAATCACCTGCCGACCAAGAAAGAAACTGCTCTGTCCATTGAGATGGAAAGCTTTGACACTGCTGGCGTTAAAAACCATCAACAAACCCAGGCCGAGCAAGGTTCCAACCACCGTCAGAAGCATAATCTCATCGCGTTTCAAGCTCATCTTAAACTATCTCCGATAGCGCCGGCTTCCCGTACCAGAGTACGAAACCGGTCACCGCGTTCCTGATAGTTTTGAAACTCATCAAAACTGGCACAACCGGGGGCCAGGAGAACAACATCACCGGGTTCGGCGACGCTCACAGCCCGGGCCACCGCACTTTGTAAATCGACCGCCCTGAAACCCTTATCGTAACCCGGCAATTGTAGCCCTACTTCGTCCGCAGCCCGGCCAAAAGGAATCAGCTCGCGCAGATTTTTGCTGAGATAGCGATCAAGCACCGTAAAATCGGCCCCTTTGTCATAACCGCCAAGTAACAACACTAAAGGCCGCTCAAAACTGGTTATCGCTTTAATTACCGCATCAATATTTGTCGCCTTGGAGTCATTATAAAAATCGACTCCAGCCCGGCTTCCGACATACTCTAAACGATGGGCAATGCCGGTAAAAGCGTTGAGAGTTGAAACAATTATCTGCTCGTCTATACCCCAGACCAGCGCTGCCAGCAGAGCCGCGAGATAGTTGGAACGATTATGAGCCCCCGGCAATTTCGGACTCGGAGCTTTAAAAGATCGCTCAAGAGAAACCCCGGCCAAATCCCGAGTTTTGATCGTAATTTGATCGTCAAGCCAACTCGCCCCACGCTCAACTTCCTGTCCAACACTGAAAAAAAGGAGTTCAGGTAGATTTTCTCCAGCCTGCCGACGCCGGTTTAGCGTCGCACCATAGGCTGTCAATTGTGGGTCATCACGATTAAGCAAGAGAAAATCCGCTTTTCCTTGATTTTTACAAATTGCCGTTTTGGCTGCAAGATAAGCTGCCGTATCCGAATAACGATCCTGATGGTCGGGAGTCAGATTCAAAATAATCGCGACCCGAGGATGAAAACTCTCTATACCTTCAAGCTGAAAACTGCTAAGTTCCAGGATTCCGGCCCCAAACCGCTCTTGAGCCATTTCAACTGCCGGTCGGCCCAGATTGCCGCCAACAAAAGGGTTAATCCCGGCGGCGCTAAAAATCTCTCCCAACACGGTCACGGTTGTCGTTTTTCCATTTGTACCGGTTAAGGCCACCAACGGACAGCCACTATAGCGGGCGGCGAGCTCGACTTCGCCGATAACCTCGCAACCGCTGCGGCGAGCTGCCGCAAAAATCGGCAGACTCAACGGCACCCCGGGACTGACGACAATCAGATCTCGATGACAAAAAAACTTTTCACTATGACCTCCGGTCTCGAACTCGATAATCCCGAAATCGGCCAAAGTCTGCAAAACCGGCTCAAGCTCTTGGGCTTCGCGCTGATCACTAACCGCCACCAACCAGCCCTGCTCTCGCAAAAGGCGGGCGGCGGCAATCCCGCTGACCCCCAATCCGACGATCAGAGCTTTTTTCTGAGAATTTTTTTGAGAACTTTTATTCATGCTTAAGTCTATCTCAACTTCAATGTACTTAAAGCAAAAAGAGCTAGAATCAGGGCAATAATCCAGAACCTGACGATTACTTTGGGTTCGGCCCAACCTTTCAGTTCAAAATGGTGGTGTAAGGGAGCCATGCGAAAGACCCGTTTACCGGTTAGCTTAAAAGAGGCCACCTGAATAATAACCGACAAAGTCTCCAAAACAAAAATACCACCGACCAAAAAGAGCAAGATCTCCTGTTTGGTAACTGCGGCCACGGCGCCGAGTCCGGCGCCCAAAGCCAGAGATCCGACATCGCCCATAAAGATCTCCGCCGGATAGCTGTTAAACCAGAGAAAGCCCAAGGCCGCACCAATCATCGCACCACAAAAAATTGCGGTTTCACCGACCCCAACGACGTACTGAATCTGCAGATATTCCGCCAACAACCGATGTCCGGCAACATAACTGAAGATCATATAAACGGCAAAAGCAACCAGTGAAGGACCGGTTGCCAAACCATCAAGACCATCCGTCAGGTTGACCGCATTTGAAGTGCCGACGACGACAATCGCCATAAAGGGAATATAGAGAAGACCGAAATCAGGCAGCATACGTTTAAAGAAGGGTACGGTCAGCGTCGTGGAATAACCCGGCAGAAGATAAACAATAAGAGCAAAGATTGAAGCGACGATAAATTGAGCTGCAAGTTTTTGGCGGGCCGAGAGACCGGTCGAATTACCTTTGACCAGTTTCCGGTAATCATCAACAAAACCGATCGCGCCAAAGCTTAGAACCACACCCAGAACCAACCAGACATAAATTTCCGTCAGATCGGCCCAGAGCAACGTCGCTACAGTAACTGAAAAAATAATCAGAACGCCGCCCATGGTCGGGGTTCCCGACTTGACCTGATGGCTTTGCGGCCCATCCTCA
>JAUVDU010000371.1 GCA_030595135.1 Deltaproteobacteria bacterium
GAGCTCCTGCCGCCCGGCCGCAGGTGGCACAACCGACATAGATCACCGGCACCGGCGACTCTTTTAGCTCTTTAACCCGCTCTTTGGCCCGCTCGGCATGCACCAACAGGTGTTCTTTAGGACTATTCGCTAGTTGCGTCATTTTTTGCCTGCTCCCGCGCTGCCATCTCGTTGCGCACTTCAATCTCGGTTATTATTCCTTCAACTTTACTCGGAGTTACATAGGCTTCGACCTTTTCGCCGACAACCACGGCCGGGGCCAGGGCGCAACACCCGATACAGGCAACCCGCTCCAAGCTGTATTCCCGATCATCAGAGGTCTCGCCCTCTTTGATCTGCAGGCGTCGTTCAAAGTTTTCCAGAAGAATCTCGCCGCCTTTGACATGACAGGCCGTGCCTAAGCAAACCTTGATCGGGTTACGACCCGGAGGATTGAAACGAAATTGATTGTAAAATGTCGCAATACCGTAAACTTTACCGATGCTTGTCTGCACATGATCAGCCACCATATCCAACGCCAGCCGAGGCAGATAACCATGTTTTCCCTGAATCTCCTGCAAGATCGGAATGAGCTGGGAAACCTCATGTGAAAAAGCCGGCAATTCATCAACTACGGCCTGCAATATCTGATATTCCTCTTCATCGACAGCCGCCCTCTCAGTCTCATTTAGAGCGGCCAATAATTGATCCAACATCTTCTCTTTTTCTCCTCATCCGGCACAGCACCGGAAACCAACTAAACTCAACCAGGGGGCTGTCCGAGAATGCTCTTTTTCCCCAGCTCAGCGTTATTTTTTGAAAATAATGCTCGAAATACTAGGTGTATATCTGTGCTTATTTTCAAAAAATGCCTCGATCTGAGAAAAAATTTCTATTCTCGGACAGCCTCCTGGATATTATATTTAATTGAAAAAATCATATAGTGATTGAACCCGCCGTTCAGTCATAAACGCCCGGCACTTATCTGCCAGAGTTTGCAATCTCCGGCGAAATAACGCAAGATCTCGCTCAACCTCAGCCTGATCGTCGTAACTGATTATCGCCAGACTTCTATAGATAAATAAAAAATCGTGTTCCGGGCCGACCAGGCAATCATCGCCAGCACAAACCACAAGGAGATCGCTGCGCATCGGCGGACAGATAAAATTAATACAGAGAGGCCCTTTTAAATCGCCCAAAAGACAACCCTGTTCGGCAAAATAGCAACAATGAGCCCCTTTAACCACGGCCCCATCCCGATGCCTGCGAAAACTGTAGGATCCACCAGCAACTCCTGACAACTGCACTTTCCGCCGGCGTTCACATTGTAAAGCAATCACAATTTCAGAGGCAAGAGAAGCTCGTTCAGACTTCTCCCCCTCAAGGCGGAAGATATCTCCGGCCCCCCGGTGACAACAACCGGGATAGACCCCCTCAAGCAGATCAATCGACTCTTCAGCTGCCTCCGGCAAACGCCCGATCACCTTTTGGCAATTACGGCAGTAGTCCCCCAAAAAGGAGGAAAAAAAAGGGTTGAGATAGCCGACCAGCTCTTTATAGGCAGTAAAACGCCACTCATTAGTTACCGACAAAAAAAGTTTTTTCCTCCAGCAAAACTAAACTAACAAATCATGCGATAATTCATATTTGCCGATACCTGCTAACCGACCATCGAACGTTTGTCAAGATTTTTATGAAAAAACGCATACAATCGACAGGCCTGCGAAACTAAACAAAATTGTAACTATTTAGCTAACCCGCAAATTCAGGGTACACAATCCCGATTCCCTGCGGAGGATCGGGTTATGTCCCCGGAATTTGCTAAAATTCATCAATATTCGGCGATTTTCTACTCACGCTGAATAGTTACCAAAATTATTACTTGATCTTTACGTTTATGAACAGTATATGATAGCACTAACTAACCTGACAACCCATTTAACGTAAGCTGGCAAGTTCAAAACAAAGAAACCCCAAAAACCAATGACATTCGGGAGTACGCTGCGATGATCAAGATTGAAAAACACAATGAATACTACGAAAAGTATCTGACCGACCTGGCTGACCACATGGATAAACCCCAAGAGCAGTCAGAGCCGATTCATGTTGGTGAGAAGATCAAACATATGCGGGAAACCCAAGGCCTATCCTTGGCTGAACTGGCCCAGAAAACCGGCTTTGATGTCACTATGCTGGAAGAGATCGAACTGGAAAAGATTACTCCGCCACTGGGTACCATGATCCGTCTTTCCCGCGCTTTGAATACGGTAATGAGCTCTCTCTTTTCCGACCAGGAAGAGCGCAGCAACTACAGTGTTCTCCGGGTTAACGACCAGAAAACCGCCCCTCTGCCCTCCGGCCGGGCCAGCTACCACAGCTACATACCGCTGGCGGCTGACCTTAAAGATCGCCACATGGACGCCTTCATCGTAAAACTGAACCCGGAAAAGGCCAAAGATGTGGTACCTTCGGTTCATGCCGGGGAAGAACTCATCTATGTTATTGATGGCGAAGTCAAAATCGTGGTTGAAGACAACGTAGAGATCCTCTCATTAGGTGATGCCCTCTACCTTAAATCAACCACCCCTCATGTGGTTATCACCAACACCGACAAACCGGCTCTTATCCTGGCCGTAATGTACAGCGGAGAGTAACTTTTTCAGCCACGAAAAAGCACGAAAAATGACAAAAAATTTCGTGCTTTTTTCGTGTACTTTCGTGGCTAATAAGTTACCTGACGGAAGTTCAAAAAATTAAATAGTCATGCTTGATGATTTCGTAAAAAGTAACGGAATGGCTAAGTA
>JAUVDU010000199.1 GCA_030595135.1 Deltaproteobacteria bacterium
AGCCGCTTCTTTGGCCGGAGTCGGGGCATTTTTGCGGCCCCGGCCTTTCGCCTGATTCGGTTGAGAAAAGAGCTTTAGATCAATTTCCGGCCGGTGGCCAGCGAGTAATTCCAGAGTTGGGATGGCAAATTCCCCGGAAGCAAGGAGCAAGATTTTCATGATGGGGTAAGAGTTCCTTTTTTGAATTTACGATCATAGATGCCCCGTTTCAAACGGCTGATTCGATCGATAAAGAGAATGCCCTGAAGGTGGTCGAGTTCATGTTGGAGGACGATTGCCGGAAAGTCCTCCAGGGTTAATTCCACCTCTTTTTCATCCAGAGTGTAGGCTTTGACAACTATTCTCTGGTGGCGAGGAACCTCGGCAGTGTAGTCTGGAACACTCAAACAGCCTTCAGTGATGCCGGCTTGGCCTTCGTAGGCGGTGATTTCAGGATTAATCAGGACGAGCGGTGCAGGTTTGTCTTTCTCGCCGGGGTCGGCAACCACAAGACTGATTGAACGGCCAATCTGGGGTGCCGCCAGACCGACGCCCGGGGCCTGGTACATGGTCTCCAGCATGTCTTGGGCGAGTTGCCTGATACTTTCGTCAATTTCCAATATTTTTTCAGTTTTCTTTTTTAAAACCGAGGCCGGATAGACATCGATATTGAGAATGCTCATGGTTGCTCTTTAAGGTATCTTATTATAGTTGAAAGATGATGAAGGGCAAAGAGTATAGTCAATCGGGGTAAAATATGTCAACCTGAAAGTTTGTTTCGGTGTAACTATTCAGCTAACCCGTGAATTCTGGGTACACAATCCCGATTTCCTTCGGAAAATCGGGTTATGTCCCCAGAATTCACTGAAATCCATCAATGTCAGGTGCTTTTCTACTTACGCTGAATAGTTACGTTTCGGTAAGTAATTTATAAAATATTCGGCTACGAGAGTATGAGGATAAAAGAGAAAATTATACAGGTAAATTCATTTTCTGGACAAACCTGTGGAGACATGCTATTTCATCCATAATTGTACCTGTAGATAAGGTATTTGAGAATATTCAAGAGGTGTTTTATGTCTCAGGAAAAAATTGTCCAATTGTTAAACGATCTGGCCGCTGACGTGGTTATGCTTGAGCCTGGAGATCTCTCCAGTCTGGGGCCGTTGCTCAAGAGTATTGAGGAGTTGGAGAAACCTGATGTCAGCGCTGGATTCGAATATATCTTACCCCGAGCCGAACAGTTTCGGGATGCCATTGTAACGATTATTTTTGAGGAGTTTAAAGAACCTGAAAAATCAATTGAACTGCTTTCAACGTCAATTTCCGAGATGCAGGAGGTTTTACGAAATGGTGCTGACATTTGTCATCGTGTGGCTTCCGTAGAGTCTGTAGAGCCGCTTGAGGCAATGGCTGATGTTACTGAAGATGTGGTGGTTGAGGTTGAACCGGAAGCTGTTGATGAAGATCAATCTCAAGATTTGGATGATGAACTTTTTGTCGGAGTCGACCTCAGTCAAGATCAGGATCTTTACCAGGGTTTTATTGCTGAATCGAATGAACATCTCGATACGATAGAAGAGAATATTCTTAATTTGGAGCAGGATCCCGAGAACCTTGAAATCTTAAACTCCATTTTTCGCCCTTTTCATACCATCAAAGGGGTCTCCGGCTTTATGAATCTTAAACAGATGAATGTTATTGCCCATCATCTGGAAAACCTGCTTGATGACGCCCGTAATCAGAAATTTTACCTGGATGGTGACGCCACCGATTTGATTCTTGATGGGGTTGATTTCCTGAAAAAGATGCTTGAGCAACTTAACCTTGCTCTTGACGGGGGGGCGCCGGAGAGCATGCCGGTTAAACCCTTCCTTCAGCGTATCGATACTCTTCACAAAGTGCTGTTAGGCGGGGAAAGTGCCGTTGAGTCTTTTTTAGACGATGAAGTTGTGCCGCCGGCGCCGAAACTTGGCGAGATTTTGGTTGAAGAGGGGGTTATAAGTAGTGATGATCTTGCCGGAGCCTTGGTTGAACAGCAGGTTGCTGCCGCCGCTGAACCGGAGAAAGCCCCGAAAAAGATCGGTAAAATTTTAGTTGATCAGAAAAAGACTGATGTTAAAACCGTGGCCCGGGCGATCCGTCAACAAAAACAGAAAAAAGATGTTGCCGGCGGTGGTGGTTCTTCAATTAAAGTGGATATGGAAAAACTCGATAATCTGGTTGATATGGTGGGGGAACTGGTTATTGTTCAGGCGATGATTCACCAGGATCCCGATATCTCCGACCTCGTATCCCGGAAGGTGACCGAGAATATGGCCCAGTTGGGTCGGATTACATCATCATTGCAAAAAGTTGCTATGTCCATGCGGATGGTGCCGATCAAGCAGACTTTCGGTAAGATGGTGCGTCTGGTACGTGATCTGGCCAAAAAAACCGAAAAAGAGATCGATCTGGTGATGTTTGGTGAGGAGACTGAGATTGATCGTAATATGGTTGATCTGATCTATGATCCGATGGTGCATATGATTAGAAATTCAGCCGATCATGGTCTTGAAACCCCCGAGCAGCGCCGGGTTGCCGGCAAGGATGATGTCGGAACCATTACCCTTAAAGCCTATCATGGTGGAGGTAATGTGATTATTGAGATCGTTGATGACGGACGCGGTCTTAATCTCGAAAAGATCAGGCAGAAAGCGATTGAAAAGGGGTTGCTCAATGAAAATGATCAGCCTACCGATCAGGAACTCTGTAATATGATTCTGGCGCCGGGATTTTCGACGGCTGACAAGATTACCGATGTCTCGGGCCGCGGCGTCGGCATGGATGTCGTAAAAAAAGCGATTGAAAAACTGCGTGGTGTGATAGAGATTGATTCTAGTCTGGGACAGGGCTCGGTCGTGACCATTAAGGTACCGTTGACATTGGCAATTATTGACGGTATGGTGGTGATCGTCGGCCATGAACGTTACATTATCCCGACCCTCAACGTGGTCGAATCTTTGCGTCCTTTGAAAGAACAGTACCATACGGTGCAGGGTCAGGGTGAGTTGATCAAAGTACGAGATCATCTACTGCCTCTGGTTCGACTGCATCAGGTGTTTCATAGTGAAGCCCAAACCACCAATCCCTGGGAGGCTTTGGTGGTGGTTGTTGAGCATGAGAGCGAACAGTTTTGTCTGTTGGTTGACGAACTGGTTGGTAAGCAGGAGATTGTCATTAAAAGTCTCGGTGAACGGCTCAAAGAACTGCCCGGTATTGCCGGTGGGGCAATTATGGGGGATGGTCGGGTCGGTTTGATCTTGGATGTTGCCGGCTTATTCAAAAATTAATTAGGTTTTTTGTTATGGAAGAGCACGTCAATATTACGGAAGCGACAACTGTTTCTGGAAATGAGAGTAAGTATCTGAGTTTTCATCTTGCCGATGAGTTGTATGGTCTTGATATTCTTAAGGTCAGAGAGATAATCGGGATTCAGGAAGTGACTAAGGTGCCTGGAGCTGAAGAGTACCTGATCGGAGTGATTAACCTGCGTGGTAAAGTGATTCCGGTTGCAGATTTGCGTAAGCGTTTTGTTCTGCCGATGCGGGAATACGACGCTAGAACCTGTATCATTGTTGTTGAAATCGCCGGTGAGGCCGGCCCTGTTTCAATGGGTGTTGTTGTTGATGCCGTTGATGCCGTGGTCAACCTGAGGGGTGATCAGATTGAAAAAGCTCCGGTCTTCTCTTCCGAGATTAGTCGCGATTGTATAAAGGGCCTTGGTAAGCTTGAAAATATGGTGGTTATTCTCCTTGATATCGATCGAGTCTGTTCATCCGACCGGGTGATGGAAGAGTCGTCGAGCGAGATAAATGAGTAGGTTTAAAGTTCAAAGTTTAAAAGTTCCTATTTAGAGGGTTGTGATGATTGGTATGGATAAGATTAGTGACAAGGATTTTGTCCGTTTTTGTGAGTTTGTTTATAAGCGTTGCGGGATCACTTTAAATGATAATAAGCGTGATCTGGTTCATTCACGTTTAGCTAAACGACTACGTGCTCTTGGGCTTGACAGTTACGAGGAGTATTTTGATCTTCTCTATAACGGACGTGATAACGAACAAGAGATTGTTAATCTGCTTGATGCTATTTCAACCAACGTTACCTATTTTTTTCGCGAAGACAAACACTTTGATTTCCTCGTCAACACGGTTATTCCGAGCATCGAGAAAAATAGTACTAGAGGGTCGGAGAGAAAAATCAGGATTTGGTCGGCGGGTTGTTCGACTGGTGAGGAGCCTTACAGCCTCGCAATCACCTTTGCTGAAAATATGGCTCTGGAAAAATGGGATTTTCGGATTCTGGCGACCGATATTTCGACCAATGTTCTGGGGCATGCGCGAAAAGGGGTTTATGACGGGGAGCGTTTGCGTAATGTTTCCGGTAGTATGCTGAAAAAATATTTTACTGCCAATCAGGATGGCAGTCGTTTTCGAGTCCACGAAAAACTTGTTTCCAATATCAAATTTGCTCGTTTGAACTTGATGCACGATTTTCCTTTCA
>JAUVDU010000208.1 GCA_030595135.1 Deltaproteobacteria bacterium
CCGCCGACCAGACCGCGCTGAGGTTCAGTCAAGACAATAGTGTCGATCCGTTTAATCTTGCGCCGCCAGCAATAGGGGGCAATTACGTTTTTTGCCATAGAAAAGGAGGGGCCTAACCTGGCACCATCCCCGGAACCACTCCAGGAACCACCATTAATGAGCAGGGCTTCACCACCCGGCAACTCGAAGAGCAGGCTTTGCGGCTTACCTCCGACAAAAGCGGCCAGAGCCAGATTCTCTCGTTCCTGTTCATGCCACCACCAACCTTGATCCAGCAGAGCGGTAAAAGACAACCCGAGCAAGAGTAAAAAACCGGATTTTTTATATCGAGGATAAGCCAGCAACCAGCCTATCGTCAAGATGAAGAGGACGACTAAAAGCATCTCCCAAGTCGTCAACGTCGAAAAATAACAGCGCCGCCCCGGTAGCCGAGCCTGTAAAAAGAGGCCGCCAGCCAGCAGGGCCTCAAGCCCACAAACCAGCGGTTTAAGCATAAGGGTCATAAACCCGGGCAGCGGCGCCAGAAGCAACGAAAGCATACCAAGAGGAATAATAATCAAAGAGAAAAGAGGTAAAAGCAGCAGATTGGCAGCTAAGGAGTATGAAGAGATAAAATGAACCCGATTTATCAACCACGGGGCAGTCGTCAGGGTTATTGCGGCAGAGCTTGCCAGCAAATAAAAAACATTTTTTAAAAGAGCCTGAAACCGTACCGGCAACTTTTGACAAAGTGGTGAGAATCCATGCTCCCACCAGCTGAAAGAGCGCGGCAAAACCCATAAGATCGCCGCAACTGCGGAAAAAGAGAGCTGAAAAGAGAGTTCAAAGAGGGCTTGAGGCCAACAGTAGAGAATCACTATCGCCGCCCCCAAAAGAGCTGAAAAGGGATCGCGCAGACGACCGAAAAGCAGGGCAACAAGGAAAAGTGCCGCCATTATCC
This sequence comes from Deltaproteobacteria bacterium, assembly GCA_030595135.1. Lineage (GTDB taxonomy): Bacteria > Desulfobacterota > Anaeroferrophillalia > Anaeroferrophillales > Tharpellaceae > Tharpella. The sequence goes on from JAUVDU010000208.1 coordinate 941, forward strand.
CGGCCCGGACAACCGGTAGATAAAGTCCGGCCAAAAGAAGATAGAAGGGCAAAAAGAGCAAGGTCAGCCCGGCCGCAAAAGGAATTGAGCCGGTTGCCAATCGCCCCCGCAAAACCCCCGGCAGAAGACGCTGCACGAAAAAGAAAAAAAGAGCGACAACGATGCTTAAATGAAGACCGGAAATAGCAAAAAGATGAAAAACCCCAAAATCGAGAAAAAGCTCTTTCACCTCAAACGACAACTGATCCCGACAACCGATCAGAACCGCCGACAAGATCGCTGCCGCCTCCCCGCCCCCGGCACTCTCAAAAAGAGTGCGATAAAGAGAACGACGCAATTTTTCAACTGCGCCGAGACCACCTTTAAAACGAGCCACAAGGGTAAGATTGTCGAAATTATCAAGACGTGCGGAAGCGACCAGACCCGAGAGAACTTTAGTGCGCAGAGAGCCTCGTAAAAAAGGGTGACGAGCTGCATGCAGGGGCTCTATTTTGACGTTGGCGGCAACGATGTCACCGATTCGCGGCAGACGAGGATCGTCATAGGCTGAGATCGGAAGATAGAGCAGAATTTCACCCTGCCCGGCCAAGGCTCCGGTCAACGGTGCAATTCGCATACGCCAACCCCGAAACGAACCTTTAGGAAAAGTAGTAACCCGGCCAAGAAGCTTTTGCGGCTCAGTTACATTTACAAAAGCACTCTTTGCCAACTGAGGTTTTAAAGTCAGAAACCGAGCTTGACAAGAGCCAATTTTTTGAACCACTAACCCGGCCGACAAAAGAGAAAAAAGAACCAAGGTAAGATAGAAGAAAAGATGGGGCTTGACCTTAAGCCAACCTAAAAAAGCATAATAAAAGAGGGCCAAAAGAAGGGAAAGCAGCAGAACCGAGATCAGTGACAGCCCCATACAAGCCGACCCCACAATCGCCCCAACAATCATTAGAAAAGGCAAAAAAAGGGGCCGGTATGCAATCTCCCGTGCGAGTTCCCGCATCAGCCGATCATTTCAGGAGTTGGTCAAGCTCTTCAACCAGTTTTCGCGCATCCGGCGGCAGAGCAGTCGGCAAAACAATCTTTAGTTCAACAATTTGATCTCCGGCGTTCGCACCCGATGCCTGCACACCTTTCCCGCGCAATCGCATTTTCTGACCATTTTGGGCCCCTTCCTGAACCTTCAACATCGCCTTACCGGAAAAAGTCGGCACTTCTATCTTCCCACCGAGCAGAGCGGTGGTCAAGGGCACTTCAACCTGACAGATCAGATCACGGCCCTGCATCGTAAAAACCGAATCCGGACGAACCTTGATGGTTAAAATAAGATCTCCCGCCGGCCCGTGGTTGATTCCGGGATGGCCCTTGCCTTTAAGCCGCAAACGAGCCTCATTAACAGTTCCAGGCGGAACCTTGACATTGACCGTTTGATTATCAACCCGCAATTTAAGATCGGTTCCTCTAACTGCTTCAGCAAACTCAATTTCAACCTGATGCTCGGCGTTGCCGCCCCGCTGCGGACCGGGCGCTTGCCGCGGCCCCTGCTGAAAACCACCCCCGCCAAAAAGATTGGCAAAAATATCAGAGGGATCACCCTGGCCGCCGCGAGAAGAGAAGTTCCGGGCCCCACAACTTCCACCGCCACCGGCACCACCAAAGAGATCACTAAAATCAAAACCTCCGGCCTGCCCCCCCGGAAATCCTCCACCACCTCTGGCTCGCTGCTGAAAATCTGCGCCGTAGGTATCAAATTCCCGGCGTTTTTTCTCATCACCTAAAACTTCATAGGCCGCATTGACCTCTTTAAATTTCTTTTCCGCCGCCTTATCATCCGGTTTAACATCGGGATGATACTGCCGGGCCTTACGCCGATACGCCTTTTTAATCTCATCCGCCGTAGCCGTCTTATTAACCCCGAGAGTTTTATAAAAATCTTTCCCTGCCATTTAATTTTACACCACTTAGAGATTACTATTTTTTTTAACATCGCCCAGTTTGCCGAACCATAACAATGTAGTCAGTTGCGTAAGATATACACCTATGGCACACATGTCAAGGTATATACTATACCTTGAAACGCAAAAGAGCGGCACCCTTTTTGAGTGCCGCTCTTTTTAAGAATTCGATCTCTTAAAACAAAGGACAGGTGTAACTATTCAACTAATCCATCCCTTTGCGAGAGAGGCGGATTTTGCCCTGGCGATCAACTTCGATCACCTTGACCATAATTTCGTCACCCTCTTTCATGTAATCGCGAACGTCGCGAACCCGCTCATCGGCGATCTGCGAGATATGAAGCAACCCGTCAGTGCCGGGGAAAATCTGAACAAAGGCGCCGAAATCCATAATTCTCTGGACGTTGCCGAGATAGACTTTACCGACTTCAGCTTCCTGGGTCAAATCACGAATCAGGGCAATCGCTATTTCAGAAGCCTGTCCGTCAACTGAAGCGATCTTAATTTCACCACTATCGTCAATATCGATTTTGGCCCCCGATTTTTCCGTAATCGCGCGAATATTCTTGCCGCCAGGTCCAATCACGTCTCTGATTTTATCGGGATCAATCTTAATTGTCATAATCCGCGGCGCGTAATCGGAAAGTTCGGCCCGAGATTCAGTCAGAGCTTCGGCCATTTTGCCGAGAATATGCAAACGTCCTTCCTTGGCCTGAGCCAAAGCTTGAGCCATAATCTCCGGACTGATGCCGTCGATCTTGATATCCATCTGAATAGCAGTAATACCATCTTTGGTACCGGCAATCTTGAAATCCATATCGCCGACATGATCTTCGTCACCAAGAATATCACTTAAAATGATAAACTCATCACCTTCCTGCACCAGTCCCATAGCGATTCCGGCTACCGGAGCTTTGATCGGCACACCGGCATCCATCAGGGCCAAACTACCACCGCAGACCGAAGCCATCGAAGAAGAACCGTTCGACTCCGTTATGTCTGAAACAATCCGAATTGTATAAGGAAATTTATCGGCTTCCGGCAAAATCGCATGCAAAGCCCGGCGCGCCAGGGTTCCATGACCGATTTCACGACGGCCCGGCCCTCTTAAGAAACGTGCTTCACCAACGCTGTAAGGCGGGAAGTTATAATGCAACATAAAATTATTAAAGGTGTTGCCCCGCAGGGAATCAATCCGCTGTTCATCAACCGAAGTACCCAAAGTTGCGGTGACTATGGCCTGGGTTTCACCCCGGGTAAAGAGGGCTGAACCATGCACGCGAGGCAATAAAGAGACCTCACAATCAATATCACGAACCTCATCCACCCGACGACCGCCGATCCGTACTTTATCAGTACTAATCTGGCGGCGGATAGCTCCGCCCAACTGATCTTCAAAAACCTCACCCAGATCATCAGCCGGAATTTCTGAATCAGCCAGACGCCCTCTAATCTCATCTTTGAGGAGACTGAAATAGTCCTGACGTTCAAGTTTATCGGC
>JAUVDU010000080.1 GCA_030595135.1 Deltaproteobacteria bacterium
GTCACCGGTCTGACTATGGCTGAAGTGATCCGCGACCCGATCGTCTTTCAAATAGTTGACAACTTGGTCAAAGAGAGTGTACTAGTAGCCCGCGCCAACGAGATCTCCTTAGGCTGGGGTTACTATCCTTACGCTATCAACTACATGAAAAATGCCGGCGACCACAAACCCTCAATGCTGGTTGATATCGAGATGAAACGGCGCACGGAAGTCGATTTCATTAATGGTAAAATTGTCGAATATGGCCGCCAGGCCGATATTAAAACACCTTATAACCTGATGATCCGAGCTTTGGTTAAAGCGTTGGAGTCTAAGTAAAAAAATTATTATGAATCGAGATTTTTATTTACAGTTTCTAACTACCTGTTCTCAAGATAAGGAAAGTTTAGAGACCCTGCAAACCCTGATCGAAGATCACCTAAAAAGCCCGGTTGAGTTGATGATCCGGGTCAAAGGAGACAATGGTCTGCCAATTATTACCGTCCAACTTAAAGAGGGTAGCCGGATTGTCCACCCGCAAGGCGGGATGGCAACAATTCCGGCTGCATTCGGTGATGAGGAGATCAGACTTATTCCGATTTTCATCTATGAAACCGAAGAGATTGAAGGTCGTTTTCTCGATTATGAAGCCGCTCATATCGCTGCTTTACTTGATCGGGAAGGGGAGTATGAGCACTATAAAAAGTTCCTTCTTAACGCCCCGAATGCCGGTTCTGAATACGCGGAAAAACTTGATTATCTACGCCATATTGCCCGCCGTATCCTGATTCATGACCAGACCGCCTTTTTTTTCCTCCACGCCGACAAGGCTCAAGAAACAGTTCGCACTCTGGTTCTTTACCAGCTCGGTGAACGCCTCTCCTGGTATCTTGAAAAACTGGAAATTGACCAGGAGAAAGCAGTCGACGACCTCTGTTTGACCCTGGATGAATTTGCCGCCAACGACCCATTTTATAAAGATTTTGATGTCAGCGGCTATTTCAGGCAAACTTTGGTCGCCTTGACCATGTTTTAAAATAACTTTATATGACTAAAATATCAATAATTGGTGCCGGCCTAGCCGGCTGTGAAGCGGCCTGGCAACTGGCTGAACGGCAAATTCCGGTAACCCTGTATGAGATGAAGCCTGAGCGCTTCTCACCGGCCCACTCTAATCCCGACCTGGCTGAACTGGTCTGCTCCAACTCGCTTAGAGCCAATCTGCCGACCAATGCCGGCGGTCTCCTGAAAGAGGAGATGCGGACTTTAGGTTCGTTGATCATGACGGCGGCGGAAAAGACCAAAGTTGCGGCCGGTAATGCCCTGGCCGTCGACCGTCAGGCTTTTGCCCGCGAGATTACCAAAAAAATCGAAGCCCATCCCCTGATTACGACAATCCGCCAGGAAGTTACGGCATTACCACAAGAAGGCATTGTCATTGTTGCAAGCGGTCCCTTAACTTCAGAAGCCCTGACTACGGCCCTTGAGCCTTTAGTCGGGGAACGGCTCTATTTTTACGACGCCACTGCCCCGATTGTCGCAGCCGACACAATTAATTACGAAATTGCCTTTCGCGCTAACCGTTACGCGGATGCAGGGGAGGAGGGAGATTATATCAACTGCCCTCTGGATGAGAGCCAATACTTAAAGTTTATTGAAACAATAGCTGAAGGGGATCTGGTCAGAAGTCGTAATTTTGAAGATGAAAAGGTCTTTGAAGGCTGTATGCCGATCGAAGCGATGGTTGCGCGAGGGCCCCTGACTCTGGCATTTGGCCCTCTAAAACCCAAAGGTCTAAAAGATCCTAGAACCGGCCGGGAAGCTTATGCTACTGTCCAGTTGCGGAGCGAAAACCAAGAGCAAACCATGTTTAATCTGGTCGGTTTTCAGACTCGTTTAACCTTTCCCTGGCAAGAAAAAATCATCCACTTGATTCCAGGCTTGGAAAAAGCTGAAATTTTACGTTTTGGGACGATGCATCGCAATACGTTTATCGATGCACCACGTATCTTAAATCCCTTTTTTCAGCACCGAAAAGAGAGCCGTATCTTCTTTGCCGGCCAGATCAGCGGCGTCGAGGGCTACCCTGAATCAACCGCTTCCGGCCTCATTGTCGGCCTTCAGGTTGCCGCTCTGGTCAACAACCGGGAGCTTTTCACCTTTCCGAAAACCACGGCTTTAGGAGCCTTGAGCGGTCACATCAGCAACGACCACAGCCCCAACTTTCAACCCATGAATATCAACTTCGGCCTGATACCTCCTTTAGAAGGCAAAAAGCGCCGCAAAAGAGAACGTATCCTGGCCTACGTCGAACGTGCCCGTCAAGATCTGAAAACATGGTGCAGCAGCAACACCGCAACATTGATGCCTTAAACCCGCTCAGATTCCAACAATACCAGCAATCTCTCAAATTCTTCGGTTGATTTGAAATCAAGTTCGATCCGGCCGCGGCCACCGGCCTGACGGCGAATCCGAGTACCGGTGGCAAAGGTTTTCTGCAAACGTTGAGAAATGACCTGGTCTTCCCTGATCAGTAACTCTTTTTTTTCTTTCTGTTCCGACGATTCTTCAGCCGGAGTGATAACCGCTTCCTCTTTCTTCAATTTCCGAACCAGTTTTTCAAGTTCGCGAACGGAGAGTTTTTTCTCCAACGTCTCGGCCAGAGCTCTATTTTGCAGCTCACCCTCGGGCAAGGCCAGAAGGGCACGGCCATGACCCATAGAAAGCTGCTCTTCGGCTAAACACTGTTGCGCTTTTTCAGGCAGGTTGAGCAGACGGAGCATATTACTTATCGTAGTTCTACTTTTGCCTAAAAACTTGGCAATAGCTGAATGGGTCAGGGAAAATTCATGGGCCAGGCGATAATAACCCTGGGCCTCTTCAAGCGGATTCAGATCTTCGCGCTGCAGATTCTCAATCAGGGAGACCTGCAGGCCCTGGACTTCATCCAAGGCCATAACTATCACCGGAACTTCACTTAAACCAGCTTTTCCGGCGGCCCGCAGACGTCGCTCACCGGCAATCAGGATATAGTGACCCGCTTTTTCCGCGGCTCTCACTAAAAGTGGTTGAATGACTCCATGTTCTTTTATCGATTGCGCCAACTCTTCAAGGTTTTCATCGACAAATCTTCGCCGTGGCTGTTTGGCATCAGGCTCGATCAGATTGATCCGGCATTGCCGTAACTGCCCTTTCTCCGGGCTTACTGCATCTGGAAGCAGGGCTCCCAAGCCTCGACCCAGGCCGTGTTTGAGCAGAGCCCTTTTTTTTGCTGGAATATCCATTAAAACCTCTGTCCTAATTAACTATTTCTGCCGGGAAATAAACTCCTCAGCCAGGCGAAAATAGGCTTGCGCCCCTTTTGAGGTAACATCGTAAAGAGCAATCGGAAGACCATGGCTGGGCGACTCACTCAAGCGGACATTGCGCGGAATCACCGTCTCATAAACCAGTTCGGCAAAGTGTGTGCGAGCTTCGGCCTCAACCTGCTGAGCCAGAGTTGTACGATTATCAACCATGGTCAACAAAATACCCTCCAGAGCAAGCTCGGGATTGAGGCCGTTTTTTACCCGTTCAATCGTACTTAAAAGCTGCCCCAGACCCTCAAGGGCGTAATATTCACTTTGCAGAGGAATCAAGACCGAAGTCGCTGCGGTCAGAGCATTGATGGTCAGAAGACCAAGGGAAGGAGAACAGTCAATAATGACATAGCAGTAATCAGAGGTCAACAAGGCGAGCTGGCGAGCCAAAAAAAATTCACGCTCTTGACAAGAGAGAAGTTCAACTTCAGCCCCGATCAAATCCGGCGTTGCCGGCAACAAAGACATGAAATCGAGACTTGTCGACAAAATTGCTGCGTCCGCCACGCACTCTCCCAGAAGCCAGTGATAAACATCACAACCTTCGTTTGCAACACAGCCGACCCCGCTACTGGCGTTCGCCTGGGGATCGAGGTCGATAAGCAAGGTTTTTTGCTCGGCTATTGCTAATGAGGCAGCTAAATTAACCGCCGTCGTAGTTTTCCCGACGCCGCCCTTCTGGTTGGCAATCGTAATTATTTTAGCCGCCATCATTTTACCTTTTTCTTATAGTTCCGATATAGAGATCAGGAGCTCGGCCCGGCAGCTTGGTCTTTTCAAGTTTCTCAAAAAAGAGATCCGGCCATTTCCCAAGTTCTTGCTCAATCTTTTGACGATCAGGGTGGGCATCGGTAAAAAGCAGACGCCCATCAGCTGCCAGCAGACTTGCAGCAACCGGCACAACATCGCGCAAAATGGTTACAGCTCGGCTGACAACTACGGGGAAGCGCTTTTCAAAAAACGTTTTAGCATTTCCTGGGCTTAAATGCAAATGGATGATTTCAACATTTTTGAGGCCCAATTGTCGGCATATAAAGGTAAGAAAAATAGTTTTTTTACGACGTGCTTCAACCAGAACAAATTTTGCTTTCGGCAAAACGATGGCCAGAGGCAGGCCCGGAAAACCGGGACCACTGCCTAAATCAAGAATCTCTTCATCACCCGCAAGAGGAACCAGATAATTTAAAGAGTCGAGAAAATGTTTGTTCACCACCTCTAAGGGTTTAGTGATTGTCGTCAAACTATAAGTTTTGTTCCAACGTTTTAACTCACGTTGATAAAGTGCAAACTGCTCAACTTGTCGAGTCGTCAGTTCAAGTCCCAGCAACCGGGCCCCGGAAATTAGCTCTTCATGCCACATAATAGTCGCTACTTACCAACACAAAACTGTGAAAAAACAATATCTAAAAGTCCTTCCGAAGCATCATGCTCCTGACCGGTTATGGCCAGCAGGTGAAAGCGGATCTGATGCAGCTCTTCGGCCAGCATGTCGAGCAGGGGCTCGGCTTCCGCAGCTAAAACCACGGCGCGGCCAAGGTTTTCGGAAACTTTACTTAAGAGATCGAAGTGGCGTTGCTGTGAAATCATTACGCTATCACTGAAAACCGCTGTTTGGGATTTAATAAAGCTGGCTATACCATCAATCACTTGAGTGATATCAGTCCGATCCCGGGCGCCGATACAACGCAAAACCGGCCCCTGATAAGAGAAACGTTCTTGGAGTTGGGCCTCTGTAAATAGTGGCTCCAGATCATCTTTGTTGAGTAGTAGAAGGTGGGGCTTATCTTTGATCTTAGCGTAGAGCTCGTCATCGAAATCATTTAAGGCCCGGCTCTGATCAAAAACCAGCAGAATAAGGCCGGCCTGCTCTAACCATCGCTCCGTTCGAGCCATCCCTAAGGCTTCAAGCTCAGCTTGCGGCTGACCCAGTCCGGCCGTATCGGAGAGTTCTATCTTGATTCCGGCAATCTCAAGGGGGGCGCTGATAACATCCCGGGTCGTACCGGAGATGGTGCTGACCAGAGCTCTATCTTCGGCCAACAGAGCATTCAAAAGACTCGATTTTCCGACATTCGGGCGGCCTGCCAGCACAACCTTGATCCCGGCTTGCAGAATCCGGCCCCGCTGATAGGAATCGAGCAGCCCATGACACTGCTTTCCAAGCTCAGCTAACGGGCCGAGCATCTCGGTTTGGCTATAGTTTACACCTTCTTCGGCCAGAAGATCGATCTCTACTTCAACCGCCGCCAAAAGCCGGCTGATTGAGGTCAGCATCTTATTGATGAAGTCCGACAATCCTCCCGCAAGCTGGGCCGTTGCCGCCACTAGCCCGGCTTCACTCTCGGCGTTAATCAGTGAGGCTACGGCCTCGGCCTGAGTCAGATCAAGACGTCCGTTTAGATAAGCTCTTTTGGTAAATTCGCCGGGTGGGGCCACAGCGGCCCCCAGGGCAAAGAGAAGGGTCAGAATTTTTTTGCTGTTGTAGGCGCCTCCGTGACAATGGATTTCCGCCATTGCTTCGCCGGTATAGGAACGGCCGGAGGGCATTAAGGTCAGCAGAACTTGATCGATATTCCGCTGGGTGACCGGGTCGTAAAAATAACCCAGATAGAGATGAAAAAAATCGGGACTCTTCGGCCATGGCCGAAAGACTTGCTCGACGATAACATGGGCTTGCAGCCCACTCAAACGCACAATCGCAATCCCGCCCGATCCCGGCGGGGTTGATAGTGCGGCTATCGTCTCATTCATTATACAGCTTCAGCCGCAGTAGCTTTAGGGCGCGGCCGCCGACGCTGGGCATTGTTCGGATAGATAACAACTTTCTTAAATTCGCCATCACCTTTACTGCGGGAACGTAACTCCTGGTCATCCTGTAAAGCCATATGCACCAGACGGCGATCATGCGCATTTAAGGAGTTAATTGTAACCGGCTTGCGCAAGCGTTTTGCTTTAGCTCCCAAACGCAGAGCCAGTCCGGATATATCCTCCTCATGACGAGCCCGAAAACCGTCACAATCAATAAAGATACGTCCACCTTTAACTCCATGCATCTTGTTAATAATAAACTGCAAGGCATCAAGAGCGGCCCCCCGTTTATTAGTTAAGAGATCAAGTTCCGCACCTTGAATATCAAGGTGAAGCTCATTTTCACGTTTGGCAGTATTAACCGCACATTCAGGCACATCCATCAATTGCAGAACTCGGCTTAATGAAGAGCTGATTTTTTCTTCATCAAATTCCGGAATGATACGTTCTTCAGAGCTGGATACAATCTTTAAATTATCAGTAGAAGATTGACTCCGGGCAAAGCTTTTCGCCTGCTTCGGCTCTTTTTGATCGTCCCCATTGAACTCATCGCCAAAAGTCGATTTTATCAGATCTTGAACCAGTTTACTGCCATCAACCTCTTTCTTAATAACGCGAATCAGGGCACTTTTACCGCCGATAAATCCGAAGAGCTTTTTACTTTCGTGACGTACTACTTCATACTCAAGATCGGCTTCGGTTACTTGATGGGCAAAGCAGGCTTTTTCGACTGCGTCGCTGATGTCCTTTCCTTCAAATTCCAACTCTGTAGACATTTATCGTTACCTCTTTAGGTTTACGCTGTTTGGCGCATAACCAGGTACTGTTGTCCAATCGACAACACGTTATTGACCA
>JAUVDU010000050.1 GCA_030595135.1 Deltaproteobacteria bacterium
GGTCGGAAATGTTCACCATCAGTAATTTTATGTGAAAATTCATCTGGTCTCGCCCACTCCCACCCCATCGGCAACTCAAACGGCTTTTCATCCTCACTAATCTCAGGTAGTTTTTTCTGTTTTTTGATTTTGCCTTCTTTAATCAGCCGGGCTTTCTCTTGGGCGATTTTTTCCAACAAGACGCTTGCGGGTTCGTCGCTGGAGTCTTGGGGGACGAGTTTGCCCCGGACGGCGAGTTCTAAAATCAGTTCGCGGAGTTTTTTGATGCCATGCGGGCTTTGATTTGATTTTTTACCCCGGCCGCGGCCGCCTTTGGCTTTTGGAGTTTGGGCGCTGGCCCAGATGTCAAGATGTTCGGTTAGCAAGTTTACCATTTCTAGGCTGCGCCCCCGCCGTTCAGGGCCTCGGCCAGGATGGTTTTGAGCTGGTCGCGGAGGCCGGAGATCTCTTTTTGCTGTTTGGCGTATTTTTTGAGAAGCTCGTCGGGATCGTGGTTGATCTGCTCGCCGACGTGCGGGTTTTTGATATCGAGGTTGTAGTTGCGGGCTTTGATCTCGTCGATGGTGACTTTCCAGGCCTGTTCGGTCTCTTTCCGGGCGGCAAAGCCGTCGGCTTCGCTGCCCCACCAGTCGATTTCGGTTTGGAATTCCTCAAAACGCATGGGCTTGGTTTTATTGTAGCTTTTAGCGCCTTCCGGGTAGGGGTGTTCGTAATACCAGATCGCTTTGGTGGGTTCGCCTTTGGTGAAAAAGAGGAGGTTGGTTTTGATGCCGGTATAGGGGTTAAAAACGCCGTTGGGCAACGGAACCATAGTGTGCAGGTTGCACTCGGTCAGGAGCTTCTCTTTGAGCCGGGTTTTCATACCTTCGCCAAAGAAAAAACCGTCGGGGAGAACGACGGCGGCGCGACCCTGGTCTTTTAGTCGGTGAATAATCAGGGTCATAAAGAGATCGGCGGTTTCGCGGGTGCGCAACGTCGCTGGAAAGTTGTTTTCGATACCGTCCTCTTCCATGCCGCCAAAGGGCGGGTTGGTGACGATAATGTTGACGCGGTCTTTGTTGGTATAGTCGCGCAAGGGCCGGCTCAACGTGTTGTCATGCTTGATATTGGTAGGGGTGTCAATATTATGCAGGATCATGTTGGTAACACAGAGCATATGGGGCAGAGATTTTTTCTCGACCCCTTGGAGGGAGGCTTGCAGGATCTCTTCATCCTCAGCCGTTTTGACATAGTGTTTACGTTTATGATCGATGGTGCAGGTCAGAAAACCACCGGTGCCACAGGCCGGATCGAGAACGGTTTCGGCTAATTGCGGGTCGACCCGATTAACGATAAATTGGGTCACGGCGCGGGGCGTGTAGAACTCTCCGGCATTGCCGGCGCTTTGCAGGTCTTTAAGAATCTGTTCGTAGATGTTGCCGAACGTATGGCGGTCTTGCTGGGTATTGAAATCGATCTCACAGATTTTGTTGATCACCTGGCGCATCAGGGTGCCGGATTTCATGTAGTTGTAGGCGTCTTCAAAGAGGTCGCGGACGACCAGAGCCCGCTGGCCGTCCGGGCCTTGGGTGTTGAGTTTATTCTTTAACGTCGGAAAAAGCTGGAGGTTGACAAAATCGGCAAGCTCTTCACCAGTCATGCCTTCCGGATCTTGAGCCCAGGCCCGCCAGCGCAGATGTCCGGGCAGCGGGGATTTATAGTCATCTTCAAGAAGTTCGAGCTCGGCTTCCCGATCGTCAAAGATTTTAAGAAAAAACATCCAGACCAGTTGGCTGATACGCTGGGCGTCACCGTCGACACCAACATCTTTGCGCATTATGTCTTGAATGGATTTTATGATGCCGGAAACGTTACTCATGCAGTCTGCTCCAGATTGAAAAGTTCTTGTTCGAGCTCTTGGATTGCGTTTTCATAGTTGGTTTTACTGCCAAAGAGCTGGTTGATAATCTCCATGGGCGTACCCATGTCAGTGAAGGGTTTAAGTTTAAGGACTTTGGCATTTTCCAGAGTACCGACACCTTCATCAGCGTATTTATCAAGCAAGGCATTTAAGACCGCTCTTGCAGGCTCGCCATATTTGGTGAAATAGTTGCGCTTTTTAACCTTGTCGGCCCGCTCTTTACGGGTCAGCGGGGGCTGATCGTACGCTATATGACAAATAAGATCAAAAGCACCGTACTCCGAGCCAACGATTTCGGCAAGATTGTCCAAGATGATGCCGTGTTCTTCAAGCAATTCGATAATTGCCTGTTTTTTCTCGGCGCTGTTCCAACGCCGAAGAAATTCATCGAGTGAAGCAAACTCGGTTTTTATCTGCTTACGCGTAAAATCACGGTAGGATTCGGTAATCAGATTGCCATCCGGGCCGATGTATTCAATCCGTTCGGCCACGATGCGGGCCGAAACTCCACTGACAATAAATTTATATGTGCCCCCGTCGTCAACATCACCGCCATCAATATCATCATCGTCTGCACCAGGTTCCGGATCAGGGGGCACGGGAGGATCGTTAGGGCCGGGTTCGTAAATAATCACCGGTTCCCCATCAAAATCGGGATCGCGAAAAAGTTCGGTGGCTTTCTTGAAATCGATAATCGTAAAGTAGAATTTATTGTGCTCTTCTTCAATGCGGGTGCCGCGTCCGATGATCTGTTTGAACGTGGTCATTGAGTTGATAGTTTTATCGAGAACAATAAGCTTACAGGTTTTGGCATCAATACCGGTGGTTAAGAGTTCCGAGGTGGTGACAATGACGGGGAATTTGCTCTCGGGGTCGATAAAATTATCGAGCTCGGCCTTGCCTTCAACACTATCGCCGGTGATGCGCATAACGTATTTGGGATTATCGATAGCGAGTTGGCCTGCGGCATTAACTATGGCTGAGCGCATCCGTTCGGCATGGTCGATATCTTCGCAAAAAATAATGGTCTTGGCATAAGGGTCGGTCGCCTTAAGAAATTGCATAACGCGTCCCGCAACCAGTTTTGTCCGCTGATTGAGCACCAGAATACGATCCATATCTTTTTGATTGTAGGTGCGGTCGTCGATTTCCCGACCGAGATCATCGGTCATACCGGAAGGCGGCGTCCAGCCATAGAGATCTTTATCGATATCAATGCGAATTACTTTGTAGGGTGCGAGAAAACCATCTTCAATCCCCTGTTTCAGACTGTAAGTGTAAACCGGATCGCCAAAATAGGTGAGGTTGGAGACATATTTGGTCTCTTTAGGCGTGGCCGTCATGCCCAGCTGGATAGCGCCGGAGAAATATTCAAGGATTTCGCGCCAGGCGGAATCCTCGGCCGCACTGCCCCGGTGGCACTCGTCGATAATAATCATATCGAAGAAATCAGGGGAGACGTTTTTGAAGATTTTATCTTCTGCGGCGGGCCCGGTGATAGCTTGATAGAGGGCCAGATGGATTTCGTAGGCGGGATCAATTTTGCGGTTTTTGACCTTGGCCATGACCGAGCCAAAGGGCTTAAAATCATTGACCAGGGTTTGATCTGCCAAAATATTCCGATCAACCAAAAAGAGCACTCGCCGAACCGCTTTGGCTTTCCAGAGCCGCCAGATGATTTGAAAGGTGGTGTAGGTTTTGCCGGTTCCGGTAGCCATAACCAGCAACAACCGCTTTTGCCCTTTGGCAACCGCTTCAATAACCCGATTAATCGCCTCGACTTGGTAATAGCGCGGCTCCTTGCCGGAGCTGTCTGAATGATACGGTTGCAAAACCAGCTCTTCCGGCGCATTTTCGATGCCACGATATGATTTGTAACGTTGCCAGAGGATTTGGGGCGGCGGGAATTGATCAAGCGGAAATTGGGTTTCGATCTTTTCTGCAGCGGCGGGAACTTTATTGTGTGCGGCAAAGGCCTCACCATTTGAGCTGAAGGCACTTGGTACTACTAATATTTCAGCATACCCCAACGCCTGTTGCAAACCGTGGCTAACGCTGTGATTATTGCTCTTGGCTTCAACAACGGCGAGCGGAACCCCGATCACCCAAGAGAGAACATAGTCGGCAAATTTCTTCTTTTTCTTATTCCGCGTTGAGATGTTGCCCCGGACAACAATGGGGCCGGGCGTCAGCGTCACCTCACGCCGGATCTGGCTTGATTGATCCCAACCCGCATCTTTGATTGCCGGGGTGATGAAGAGATCGCAGATATCGGTTTCGCTAAGATCTTGCTTATTGATTGTGGGCAAAAGAAACCTCTATGAACATTTCACTGAATCTGAAGCCGAAAAATGGGCAAAACAATAATCTTCCAGCTAAACTCTGGATAGGAACTTTTCATTGCTATAACTCTCTCGGCTCAATCAACAACTGGAATCCTGAAAGTATTTCCTGGATTCTTTCACTGTTGACTTGGCCTATTTTTTCGCAAAGATCATTTTTGTCTACGGTGTAAATTTGGGTAATATTTACAACGCTCTTTTGGGAAAGATTGGCTTCGCCTTTTTTTAATACGACATTGCCGGGCGATAACCCCCTTTTCAAATTGGAAGTAAGAGAACACATTACAACCGTATTAATTTTACTCGAATTAAACAGGTTGTTTTGAATAACAATATGTGGATGCCGATATCCCGGTTCTGAGCCACTCGGTTCTCCGAGATCTACCCAATAGATATCCCCTTGCTTAATTACCATGGCTCTTTCTCAAGATTTTTGCGCTGCTTTTTTCGCACTTTCTCATGAACTTTAATCTCTTCAGCATCGGGTTGGTCACTGAAAGCGTTGTTTATTTGAAAACGTAGATTTTGATTCTCCCTTTTTTTTATAAACTCTTGGATCGCCATGACAAACAACTTACTCCTCGAAACCTGCAGCTCGCCCGCCAACTTATTCACCTCTTTAAACAGTTCTTCTTGTATCGATATGGCTGTTTTGACACTGGTAGCCATAATGAACCTCCTTATCAACAATGATTACTACCATAGCGACAGTATGGCTTATTGTTATACCTATGTCAATACTAAATATCTTATCTGTGGTGTTTTGCATGGGCCTTGATTTGAGAAAAAAATTGCTACTCTCGGACAGGCTCCTGGCGACATTTAGTCGCCTTACAGGTTATTTTCTTGTTTTTTAACAAGAAAATGTTCTGATAAGAGCACTTATTTGCGGGCCTTGCAGTTATTTTGGGATTGCGGGAGTAATTCCCGCATTAGATGCGGACAGGTATTTACGATATTCGCGCAGTAGATAGTCTGGAGACGTGGTTTGAGAGATGAAATCCCAGGGCAGGGGTGAGGCGGAATCCAGGGCGGCAAGTTTTTCGGAATTTTTGGCGAGTATTTTTTTCAGATAGCTGGTCTGACCGCCGGAATGGGCGGCAAGATCGATTAAAATGGGTGCCAGCTCCGGGCCGCCGCGACTGAGCAGGGCCTGCCAGCCGGCATTTACCGGACTTTCCATCTCGATCTCAATGCCGCCGGGGCGGCGCAGTTCTCGGGCGAGAAATTTCTGTTTTTTCTTCAATTCGTTGATCGGGGCAAACGGAGCCCATTGCATCGGTGTGTGGGGTTTGGGCACAAAAGGGTTGATACTGACGTTCAAGGCGATATTGAGTTGAGGCCGGGAGCGAGCGGCCAGCATCACTTTTTTTATCTCTTTAACGAGCTCGACAATGGCCTCAATATCAGCTTGCGTCTCTTGCGGCAGACCGATCAGAAAATAGAGTTTCAGACGACCAATCCCGGCCGCCGCCATGCGCGCCGCCTGGGCCAGGATAACCTCCTCAGATAAACCTTTGCGTATAGCCTGGCGCAAACGTTCCGACCCCGCCTCCGGGGCGATCGTAATCGATTTAACCCCGCCGTCCTGCAATAGTTCCAGCAGACGATCATCAATCGTGTCGATCCTTAAAGAAGAGAAACTGAATAAAAATCCCTCCTCAACCAGCCACGAACAGAGGCTGGTAAGATCAGGATAGTCGCCCAAAGCTGACCCCACAAGACCGACTTTTTTTAAACCGAGTTCGGCTCCATCCCGAATTGCTTGCTTTACACAATCTAAGGATCGATTACGAAAAGGACGGTAAACAAAACCGGCCGCGCAAAACCGGCATCCACGAGGACATCCGCGATTTACTTCAACCAGGAGCGTGTCGGCAAAGACCTGGGTTCCGGCCCCGGCAATAAAGGTACGCGGGACAAAATCATTAATCTCGGCCCGAGGCAGCGTTATATTTTGTCTGACCGGAAACTCGGCCAAGAGAAAACCGGGCACTTGAGCCAATTTTTCGAGCAGATTTTGACGATTTTGATCCTGATTTTCAATTAAAGCATCAATCAAGAGGGGGATCTGCGACTCCCCTTCACCGAGTAAAAAACCATCGACTAAGGGGAAAAGAGGCAATGGATTAATGAAAGTGGTAACCCCGCCAACCAGAACCAGAGGTTGATCTTTTGTCCGATCTTTAGCCAGCGGAGCCAATCCTGCCTGCTCCAACAAGGTTACCAGATTGAGATAATCACGCTCAAACGAAATAGAGAAGATAATCACGCCGGTTTCCGCTACCGGGCGGCGGCTCTCTTGGGTCAGGAGCGCGGGCGACGCCTCGGATTGCAACCCCGCCGGCAATCTCTCCGGCAGATAAAAACGCTCGGCAACCACCCGAGGATCCCGGTTTAAGAGATGATAGATAGTCTGAAAACCAAGATTACTCAGGGCCAGGGCATAGCTGTTGGGATAACCCAACGCAATCGGAAAACGCCCGCCCCAATTTTTGTGGACGGCACCTTTTTCCAGACTTAATCCACTCTCTTCTTTACGCCCCATTATTTTTTGCCATCATACTTCATCTTCACCATCCGGTGCTTCCGTAAGCAGCGGGGCGACTTTGTCCCACAACGCTTCACGCCCCGATTTGTTCAGGGCGGAGACCGGAAAAAGTTCGCCATGAACCTCTTCTTGGAGTTGTTCACGCCAGAGACGTAGTTTTTTGGCCCGAGCCTGGGGTTTGAGTTTATCGATCTTGGTCAGAACCGGGAAAAACGGCAGGCCGTACTCATTAAGCCAGGACATCAGCCGAACCTCCTCTTTTTCCGGTTTCCGGCGAAGATCCATGAGCAGCAAAAGCGCTTTAATATCCTCATGACCCTCAAGATAGTCATGCACCATCGGCCCCCAATCGCCCTTGGTTTTACGATCCACCGCCGCATAACCATAACCCGGCAAATCGACCAGATAGAAGGCGTTGTTAACCAGAAAAAAGTTCAGAAGCCGGGTATGACCGGGTTTTCCGCTGGTGCGAGCCAGAGAACGGCGGTTGAGAAGATAGTTGATCAGAGTTGATTTCCCCACATTTGAACGACCTGCAATCGCCAGATGAGGGCGCCCGTCAAACGGTGCTTGAGAAAACTCGGCCGCACTTTTAATAAATTCAACTGTATTTATTTTCATAATAATTCCATATTTCCAATTTTATTTACCATAAAGATGCCGCAAATAGCGGCGAACTTTGCTTCGCCCACCTTAACGGGGTCAAAGCTGGGGTGCTGGAGCACCTTATACCAGCAATGACCCCAATCCCGGATGTTTGCAGACAGCTCTTGTTTAATGTCAAAAACCGTTGCCAAACTGTTCTTTTTTGTGTTAGCTACGACACGCTTCAATAAAGGTGACTTAATTTTCACTATTTGCAAAATCAGGAAATTTATCATGCATTACGAAGGCAATATTATTCGGCCGCCGAGCGAGGCTCGGAGTATCATCCTCCAGGTAACCGTGGGATGTTCTCATAACCGTTGTACTTTCTGTCCAACTTATGCCGGGGTTCGCTTTAGAATCAAGGACGAGGCCACTCTGTCAGCCGACATTCGTTATGCGGCCCAAGCCTTTCCCGGAGCTCGACGACTTTTTATAACTGACGGCGATGCCCTGGTCATCCCCTGGAAACGACTCTACCCGCTTTTTCAAGAAATCAACGTACAACTGCCTCGTTTAACCAGAATCGGCATCTACGCCTCGGCCAAATCTTTGCGCCGCCGTTCCCTTGAAGAACTTAAACTACTCAAAGAACAAAAACTGGGAATAATCTATTACGGGCTGGAGAGTGGTGATGATGAAACCTTGAAAGCCATCGACAAAGGGACGACCAGCGGAGAAGAATCAGTTGTTCTCTGCAACAAGGTTAAGGAAGCCGGCATAAAAATTTCAACCACGGTTATGATTGGCATTGCCGGCCAAGAACGCTCGCTCATCCACGCTCGCCGCACCGGTGAGGTGTTAACTGCCATCGACCCCAGCTATGTCGGGGCTCTGGTCACCATGATTGTGCCCGGTACCCGGCTCGAAGAAGCCGAGCGCGAAGGCCGTTTCACGCTTCCCGATCAACGCGGCCTGCTCCTCGAACTGAAAGAGATGATCACCTGGACCAAATTAAGCAAGGGCATGTTTATGGCCAACCACGCTTCCAACTATCTCCCGATCAAGATCCATTCACCGGCCCAACGCGAAGCCGCCCTGAAAATGATTGATGAAGCCTTAAACGGCAACGTCCAGTTAAAGGAAGAGTGGATGCGAGGGTT
>JAUVDU010000384.1 GCA_030595135.1 Deltaproteobacteria bacterium
CTGAATAGTTACCAATTTTAAATAAAGGATTTGTGATTCATGGGTGAAGTGATCTATTCGGCGAAACCGTTGTGGGCTGTACTGGTCTCGATGATTGCCGCTTTTCTGATCCTTTTGACCGGCGAAAAGGCCCGCAATTTAAGGGAGTTCTGGACAATCCTGGCGGCGCTGATCAAATTCGCCCTGGTCTTCTCTCTGATTGAACCCGTACTTGCGGGCAAAACCATTGAGTACACGCTGATTACCTTGTTGCCCGGGGTCGCCCTGCAATTTAGAGTCGACGCCTTTGGCCTGCTCTTTGGTGTGGTTGCGGCGACCTTGTGGATTCCAACCTCTTTCTACTCAATCGGCTATGTCAGAACCCTCAATGAACATGGTCAAAGTCGCTATTTCTTCAGCTTTGCCATCTGCCTCTCTTCGGCCATCGGCGTCGCTTTTGCCGGCAACCTGCTGACCCTGCTGATCTTCTATGAGATTCTGACAATTGCGACCTGGCCGCTGGTCATCCACCATGAGGATGAAAGTGCGATCAAAGGCGGGCGCAAATATCTGGTCTATACACTGACCGCTGGTTGCACCCTGCTGCTGGCGATCGGTATCACCTACTCACTGACCGGGACGCTCGATTTTACCGGCGGCGGGTTTCTCGCCGGTCACGGCACGCCCGGATTACTGATCCTGCTTCTGGTTATGTTCATTGCCGGTTTCGGCGTCAAGGCCGGAATCATGCCTTTTCACGAATGGCTCCCATCAGCCATGGTCGCCCCGACCCCGGTCAGCGCCCTGCTCCATGCGGTAGCCGTGGTTAAAGCCGGGGTTTTCGGCTGTGTTCGGGTAATTCTTTTTGTTTTCGGCCCCGAACTTCTGCACCAACTCGGGGTCTGGACAATCCTGGCCGGGGTTGTCGCATTTACCGTGGTTGCGGCCGGACTGCTCGCTTTAGGACAGGATCACCTCAAACGACGGCTCGCCTTTTCTACAATCAACAATCTTGCCCTGATAATTTTAGGCGTCAGCCTTTTGAGTAAAAACGCGAGGACCGGCGGCATTCTCCATCTCGCCAACCACGCCTTTATGAAGATCACCCTCTTCTTTTGCGCCGGAGCCATTTATGCCAAAACCCGAAAAGATCATGTCAGTCAACTTGACGGCCTGGGGCGACAGATGCCCTTTACGTTTGCCGCCTTTGCGATTGGCGCGATGGGGCTTTGCGGACTCCCGCCGGTAAACGGCTTTATCAGTAAATGGTTTCTCTGCTTAGGTGCCGTCGAAACCCATCAGCTTGTATTTCTCTTTGTTATCCTGACCAGCGCCATGCTTGATGTCGCCTTCTTTTTTCCGATTATCTATAATGGCTACTTCAAAAAACCGCTGCCTGATGTTGCGGACAAAATCGATGAAGCACCCATGCTCATGGTCATACCTTTATGTTTGACCGCTGCATTTTCAGTTATTTTCGGGATCATGCCTAACGCTTTCCTCAACTTCTTCAACATTGTCCGGCTCGCCGTGACCAACGTTCTCGGAGGATGAGATGAAAACCACACTCCGCCGCCTCATGCTGGCAGCAATCATTGCACTCTCTCTCTTAGGATTTCTGTTTCCCAATCCGCACCCCCATTTCTGGTGGCAGAAGATCCCCGTATTCGATATTTTCTTCGGTTTTTTCGGCTCTATCCTGCTGATTGTCTTTGCCAAGTGGCTCGGTCACAACTGGCTCCTGAAAGACAAGGACTACTATAATCATGATTAATATACCACCAGCCTTTATCTACATCATCGGTGCTCTGCTGATCCCGCTGATTCGAGTACGTCGGCTGCAGCAAATGCTGGCCTTGCTGATTCCGATTTTCGCCATGACAATGCTTTTGCGAATGCCGCAGGGTGTCTACTGGCAGGTACAGTTTCTTGATTATGAGCTAATCCTGGGCCGCGTCGATCGCTTAAGCCTGCTCTTTGCCTATATCTTCGTTATCATCTCCTTTATCAGCATGGTCTACGCCATTCACATCAAGGAAATGGGCCAACATGTCTTTGCCTATCTCTATGTCGGTAGTACTTTAGGCGTGGTCTTTGCCGGCGACCTCTTCTCGCTCTTTTTCTTCTGGGAAGTTATGGCGGCGTCCTCGGTCTTTTTGATCTGGTACAATAAAACCCCGGCCTCGCTTAAAGCCGGTTTTCGCTATGCCATGGTTCATCTTTTTGGCGGGGCAATTCTTTTAGGCGGGATTGTCATGCAGGTTTCAAGTACCGGCTCAATCGCCTTTAACCCTTTTGACCTGAGTACGCTGTCAGCCAAATTCATTCTTTTCGGTTTCCTCATCAATGCCGCCGTACCGCCCCTCCACGCCTGGCTGCCCGACGCCTATCCGGAAGGAACCATCACCGGCAGCGTTTTTATGACCGCCTTTACGACCAAAAGTGCAGTCTATGTTCTGGCCCGAGGTTATGCCGGAACCGAGCTCTTAATCTGGCTCGGAGCGATCATGACCCTTTATGGGGTTATCTACGCGGTCATTGAAAAAGATATCCGCCGACTTTTAGCCTACCACATCGTCAGCCAGGTCGGCTACATGGTCTGCGCCGTCGGTCTCGGCACCGAAATGGCACTCAACGGGGCCGGAGCCCACGCTTTTTGCCATATCATCTCTAAAGCCGTACTCTTCATGGGTATGGGAGCCGTAAT
>JAUVDU010000127.1 GCA_030595135.1 Deltaproteobacteria bacterium
CTTGAGGTTATGCGCGGAAATCAGGCTCTTTTCATCCATCGTGACGAGGTTGAACGTTCCTGGATCTGGATAGATTCCATTCAGGAGGCCTGGGCTCAGTCTAACGAAGCTCCCAAGTCCTATCCCGCCGGCACTTGGGGGCCGGTGGCCTCGGTCGCCTTATTGGCCCGTGATGGTCGGGAATGGGAAGAATAGATGTAACTCTTCAGGTAAAATTATGAGTACTATTATAAAAGAATTTCCAGACCGAAAGAGTCTGGTTGAAGCGTTAGCCGGGCAGGTCGGAGAGTTGCTCGGAAAGGGGATTGTCGACAACGGTCGGGCAAGCCTGGCTTTGTCCGGCGGTTCGACGCCGGTACCTCTGTTTGAACGACTGTCTCGGTTGGATATCCCCTGGCAGGATGTGGTTGTCACGCTGGTGGATGAGCGCTGGGTTGCGGTAACCGAGGCTGACTCCAATGAACGCCTTGTCCGCAGCCATCTCCTGCAAAACCGGGCGGCCGCAGCCACTTTTATCGGCATGAAAAACCGGGCTGCGAGCGCCAGCGAGGGTGAAAGGGAATGCGAAGAGCAATTGCAGAACATTTCCCGGCCTTTTGATGTGTTGATTCTCGGTATGGGGGGCGATGGTCATACCGCATCCCTGTTTCCCTGGGCTGAAAAATTGGGCGCTGCAACCGCAATGGACTCAGACCGAAGCTGTATGGGACTTGCCTCTCTCACCGCTCCCCATGAACGGATGAGCCTGACCCTGCCGGTGATTTTAGATTCCCGACAGCTCTATTTACACATTGTCGGGCAGGATAAAAAAGATGTTCTGGATCAGGCTATGCGTAATGGCCCGGTTGAGGAGATGCCCATTCGTTTTATTTTGAAGCAGCAATCAACCCCGCTCACCGTCTACTGGGCACCTTGAACCAGGGTTCACGCAAAGGAGAAGAGCAATGCACGCAATCATTGAAAAGGTTAGCAGGCGAATAATCGAGCGCAGTAAAAAACATCGCCAAGCCTATCTCCAGCGAGTGGAAGAGGCTCGAAGTGAAGGCGTTTTTCGCAACAACCTGCCCTGCAGCAATCTGGCTCATGATCTTGCCGCTTGTCAGGGCAGCTGCCGCACGTCATTGCTGAACGACAAGGTACCCAATATTGGGATTATCTCTGCCTATAATGATATGGTTTCAGCCCATCAGCCCTATGCGGGTTATCCTGAGATCATTAAGGAGGCCGTTGCCGGGGCCGGGGCAACAGCCCAATTTGCGGGTGGCGTTCCGGCTATGTGTGATGGGATCACCCAGGGTGAACCGGGCATGGATATGAGCCTGGTCAGCCGCGATGTGATTGCCATGTCTACGGTAATCGCTCTTTCCCATAACCTTTTTGACGGGGTGGTGCTGCTCGGGGTTTGCGATAAGATTTTGCCGGGCCTGCTTATGGGGGCTCTCCAGTTCGGTCATCTGCCGGCAATTCTGATTCCGGCCGGCCCCATGACTTCGGGACTTCCCAATCAAGAAAAAGCCCACACTCGTGAGCTTTATGCCGAGGGGAAAATAGATAAAAAAGCGATGCTGGCCTCTGAAATGAAGGCCTACCATAGTCCCGGTACCTGCACTTTTTATGGTACTGCCAACTCTAATCAGCTCATGGCTGAGATGCTGGGCCTGCATTTGCCCGGATCCTCCTTTGTCAATGCCGGTACCAAACTGCGTGACGGCCTGACCCGGGCTGCCGGCAAACGGATTGCAGGTATGACCCACCTGGGAGCGGACTACACTCCTCTGGCTCAGGTTATCAGTGAGAAATCGGTGGTCAATGCCATGGTTGGCCTGCTCGCCACCGGCGGCTCTACTAATGAGACCATGCATCTGGTGGCCATTGCCAGAGCTGCAGGAATCCGCATTAACTGGGATGACTTTTCCGATCTCTCTGATGTCGTTCCTCTGATAGTGCGTATTTATCCTAACGGTTCCGGTGATATTAACTCTTTTCAGGAGGCGGGCGGCATGGCTCTGCTCATTCGTGAGCTGATGAAAGGCGGCATGTTGCACGAAGACGTGCTGACTGTGGCCGGTCAGGGTTTGAAAAGGTATCTGGATAAACCTGAGCTCGATGGAGAGCATGTTATTTGGCACGCTGGCCCGAACCGGGCAAAAGATCCGGAAGTTATCAGCACTGTAGACGATCCTTTTGCCGCAATCGGCGGCATCAAAGTGTTGTCCGGGAATCTGGGGCGAGCCATCATGAAGATCTCGGTTCTGAAGGATGGAGAAAAAACCTATGTTGAGGCCCCGGCCATGGTTTTTCACACTCAGCACGAACTGGAAGAGGCTTTTAAGGCCGGTAAGTTAAACCGGAATCTGGTGGCGGTTGTGCGTTTCCAGGGGCCTCAGGCTAATGGTATGCCGGAGCTCCATAAGTTGATCACCTATCTTTCGATTACCATGGATCGCGGCTACACCGTGGGGCTGGTTACAGATGGACGATTGTCCGGGGCCTCGGGCAAGGTTCCTTTTGCCATTCACTGTACGCCAGAGGCCTATTGTGGCGGAATGCTGGCCAAGGTTCAGGATGGTGATGTGATCCGGATGGATGCAGATAATAATCTTCTGGAATTGAAAGTGGATCGTCAGGAACTTGAGAAACGGGACTATGCTGATCCCAAGTTTGGCCCCAATCGCTATGGTCTGGGACGGCAGATATTTGCACCTCTCCGCAAAAATCTGCTCGGTGCCGAAGAAGGGGCCAGTTCCATTTTCACCTATACGGATGAAAGCCGGCATGTTATTGTATCAGATAAATCATAGTATATATTCGACTACTGTTTATTGAAATCTTGTTTTTACCACAGAGTTCACAGAGAGCACAGAGTTCTCTGTGAACTCTGTGCTCTCTGTGGTAATTTACAGCCTGGCTTACAATGGCTGATTTGTTGTTTTGATGAATAGTCGAATATGATGAACTCGTAACCTGGTAAAAATTATGCCCAATATAAGAAACTGGAAAATATCAGCCCTTGATGTTCTTCGGGCCGGGCCGGTAGTGCCGGTTATTGTGATAAACGAGATCGCACAGGCGGTTCCCCTGGCCAAAGCTCTTCTGGCAGGTGGTATCAAAGTCCTGGAAGTGACCTTGCGCAGTGAGGTGGCCGTCGATGCTATCCGCCGGATCAGTGAGGAGGTTCCCGAGGCCATAATAGGTGCCGGAACCGTGCTTACACCCGAAGACTTGCAGGCAGTAACCGAGGCTGGGGCAGTTTTTGCGATCAGCCCCGGTCTGACTCCGAGCCTGATGGATGCCGCTAACCACGGGCCTGTCAGCTTGATCCCGGGGATTGCCACGGCCTCGGAGTTGATGTCCGGGATGGTGATGGGCTATAATGAGTTCAAATTCTTTCCTGCCGAGGCGGCGGGGGGGGTGCCGATGTTGAAATCGCTTAGCGGCCCCTTTCCCCAAATCACTTTTTGCCCCACTGGTGGTATCTCTTTGCGAAATTACAACGAGTATCTTAGCCTTGCCAATGTTGCCTGTGTCGGCGGTTCCTGGATTGTGCCGGCAGATGCTATCCAGCTGGGAGATTGGCAGAGGATCACCACATTGGCGCGTGATGCGGTAGCCGGGAGTCGAAGCTGATGGCTGAAAGTCTTTATATAGCAAGTCTTGAACCGAACAGCGGCAAGTTGCTGATTACGTTGGGGATCATGGAGGTTCTCTCCCGGCGGGTGGAACGACTCGGTTTTTTTCACGCTATTTCTCCGACCTCAGCCGCTGAGGATAGTCATATTAAGTTGCTCTCCAGCCGTTTTTCCCTCTCTTTGCAACCAGAAGAGATGATCGGGGTTACGCATGAACAGGCCAAAACCTGGATTGCCGCCGGGCAGGAGAAGCGTCTTTTTCGTGAAATTGTGACAAAATTCAGGGAGGCGGAAGAAAAATGTGATTTTCTTCTTTGTGAGGGGCCGGATATCACCCATCTATCCGAAGCTTTTGATTATACAACTTCCGTGCGTATTGCCAGAGAACTGGGTTGTCCGGCACTCTACGTTGCTTCAGGATACCAGGCCACAATTGCTGAGTTGTTCGAGACAGTCAAGGTTGCGGAAAAGAGTTTTCGCCGGTTGCAAACTCCGCTGCTGGCGATCTTGGTCAACCGGGTTGATCTGGATATCATTGATGAGGCCGAAGCCGAGTTACGGAAAGTTTTCGGCAACGATGTTGCCATCGATCTTCTTCCCGAAGTGGAATGCCTGGGGCATCCGACCATGGAGGAGATTGTTCAGGAGCTGCAGGCAGAGTGGTTCAGCGGGTCGCAAGAGAACTTAAAGTGTGATGTGGCTGGTTTTAAGGTGGCAGCTATGGGGCCGGCCAACTTTCTTGATTACCTGGAAAAGGGCGATCTGATTATTACTCCGGGTGACCGACCAGATATTATCTTTACCACCCTTGCCGCCATTGCCTCAAAAAATTATCCTTCTCCGGTGGGCATGCTGCTCTCCGGTAATCTAACCCCGGCTCCTTCCATTGTCCGACTTCTTGAAGGGCTGGATGATTTGGCGATTCCTATCTATCGGGTTGCCGGCGACACCTATCGCACAGTTATGCAGGCCTCCGCCGTACAAGGCCGCCTGCGACCGGAAAACGAACGTAAGATCGCCATGGCTCTGGGTATGTTTGAAAGCAATGTTGATATTGCCGCGCTCGGAGAGAAATTCCGGGTCACCCCATCGACCACGCTGTCACCCCTGATGTTTGAATACTCACTTTTTCAGCGTGCCCGGCAGGAGCGTAAACATATTGTTTTGCCGGAGGGTGACGATGATCGTATTCTGCAGGCGGCAGAGTTGCTGCGTCTGCGGGATGTGGTGGAGCTGACCATCCTTGGCGAGGAGAAAAAGCTGCGTTCTCGGGCCGCAAGCCTGGGACTTACTCTGGATGGAGTAAACTTCATCGATCCACAGACCTCCAGTCTGCGCGATGAGTTTGCCGAGACCTTTTTTGAGTTGCGCAAAGACAAAGGGGTGACCCTGGATAACGCCCGGGATGCGATGACCGATTTCAGTTATTTTGGCACTATGATGGTGTATAAAAATATGGCTGACGGCATGGTTTCCGGAGCCTCTCACACCACGGCCCACACGATTCGTCCGGCATTTCAGTTTATTCGTACCCCGCCTGATGTAATGGTGGTCTCTTCTGTTTTTCTGATGTGTTTTGACACTCGGGTTTTGGTCTATGGCGATTGTGCCATAAATCCCAATCCCAATCCGGAACAACTGGCTGAAATTGCGATCAGTTCGGCCCGGACGGCTCAAATGTTCGGGGTTGAACCTATCGTTGCCATGCTCTCTTACTCCAGTGGGGTTTCGGGTGCCGGGGCCGCCGTGGAGCAGGTTCGACGAGCTGTGGAGATTGCTAAAAAACGCCGGCCGGATCTGAAGATCGACGGGCCCATCCAGTATGATGCGACGATTGATGCGACGGTGGCGCGTAAGAAGATGCCGGACAGCGAGGTTGCAGGCAGAGCCACAGTCTTTATATTTCCCGATCTCAATACGGGAAACAATACTTATAAAGCGGTGCAGCGCGCTTCCGGGGCGGTGGCCATTGGCCCGGTTTTGCAGGGTTTGAACAAACCGGTTAATGACCTGTCCCGAGGCTGTCTGGTTGCTGATATTGTCAATACCGTGGCAATTACGGCGATTCAGGCGCAGAACTGGAAAGAGGTGTAGCCTTTGAAAATCATGAAAATATTGGTATTCAACTCAGGTTCATC
>JAUVDU010000376.1 GCA_030595135.1 Deltaproteobacteria bacterium
GTTGATGCCGGAACCATTGTTGTGGGTACACCAACGGTACTTGGCGGCCCGCACCCCAGTGCTGTTTATGCAACTTTTCTCGCCAACGCATTACGTCCCAAAACCAAATTTCTATCCATTGTCGGTTCCTACGGGTGGGGAGGAAAGACGGTCGAAACCTTGGCCGGGTTGATTCCTAATCTTAAGGTGGAAATTTTTGATCCGGTGCTTGTCAAAGGCTCGCCGAGAGCGGCTGATTTCAAAGCCCTTGAGAATCTGGCTGAGACCATTACAAAGAAACATAAAGAGCAGGGCTTTGCATAGCCACCGGGTGAGTTTTTGTAATTGGGTCAGACTCGATTGCTTTTATCAAGAAGAAAAATAGAGTAAAAATTGAGACAGATTTATTTTCCCTTTAACAACTTAATCGGTAATAAATCGCCGAACCAAAAGCATACAGCCCGACCGCGAATAGCCTCCCGTTTTTTGTTAGAGCATCACGGCGCGGCGGCTGATGCAGGTCGTTGGAAAGCCTCAGTGCCAGATCGAGACTTTTGATGCCTGCTTATTTTAAACTTCGCTAACTCCGTAATCAAAATTCAAAATGCCCTTGACATTTCGTAGCCCATGGGCTACGCTTTCACTATGCAATACGAAATAGAAACAACCGAAATATTTGACAAGTGGTTGCGTAAACTAAAAGATCGCCAAGCGGTGTTGGCCATAGCTAAGCGCCTTGGCCGGGCTAGGCTGGGCAATTTTGGTGATGTTGCTCCAGTGGGTGACGGTGTCAGCGAGATGCGGTTTTTTCTTGGCCCCGGCTACCGCCTTTACTATGTGATTCGGGGCGGCAAGATTATTGTCATGCTGTGCGGCGGTGATAAATCGAGCCAGGAAAAAGACATAAAAACAGCCAAAGAAATGGCAAAAGAAGCGTAGGAGGTCGCCATGACTATTAAAACAACGCCATACAACCCGTTTGATTATCTGGAAACACAGGAAGAAATAAACGAATACTTGAATGATGCCTTCCAAGACGATGACCCACGACTTTTTATTGTCGCCTTGGGTTACCTAGCCAAAAAAAAGGGTATGACAAAGGTAGCCAAAGAGGCAGGCCTGAACCGCGAAAGCCTTTACAAGGCCTTGTCTGAAAATGGACACCCTCACTTTGCCACCATCAGCAAAGTGACAAAAGCTCTTGGGTGTAAACTGGCTGTCGCTTAACTGGTTTTCAAGTTCATAATTTTAATCAAAATACGGCTGTTCCAACAATCGCATACAGCCCGACCGCGAATAGCCCCCGTTTTTTTCTTTGAACATCCCGGCGCGGCGGCTGATGCAAGTCGTTATAATGCTTGGGGTTTCGAAATGAATGTCTAGAGAAGGAGTAAAAAATGAAAGGGAAATTTATGAGAGTTTTTTGTAAACGTCTTTTCTGTGTCCAACTTTTACAATCAAAATGACCAACCTGTCGTCATGAATTTCATATGTTATACGGTAATCACCAGATCGAACTTTATGAAAAGAATTGTCCCCTTTCATCTTGGTTGTATTAGGGGCTGGAAAGTTACTTCCGAGCTCATCAATTTTCTTCTTAATTCGTATCAAATCCCGTTTTGGAAAACGCTTCAAACTTTTCAGCACAGCAGGCCGAAATTCTATAGAATACTGCATAGATTAAAGCCCCAATTGTTTCCAAACTTCTTTGGCAGAAACATTATCACCAGGTTCCGCAAGAGCTTTTTTTGCATCTTCAATGTCAATATAATCTTCAATTTGTCGAAGCAATTCAAGTTCATCTATAGAGACCAAAGCGGCAATTTCATGCCCTCTCCGGGTCAAGACAATAGGCTCCTTACCGTAAGCAACTTTGTTAACTATATCAGCAAAATTTTTTCTGGCTTCTGCAGTAGAAATTGTCGTGGTCATACTGGCACCTCCTTTCTTTGTACCTTATGTACATATGGTACAACAATTATTTGTTGATGTCAACTATGATCGCAAATTTAAAAAACGCATTATAACCAAAAACATCCACTTGACCGGGAACTGCCACCTGTAGTTTTCCTCGGCATAGCTCAACCACTCCCTGGTTTCACCTTTGGGCTACGCCACGTCTCTATTTGAGCAAATGGGTCTGTCCGGTGCGGATGGCATCAATAATCAATTTGCCGGTCACTTTTAATTTCCCCAATGTTCCTTTCTTATGGGACATAATAATATCGTAAAGTTCTTCCCGGGTTTGTGGCGGCTTTACTTCGGCTGCTTTTTTTTGCAGAGAGATGGCATTTGCGGGGCAGGCGGGTACACATACACCGCAGCCGATGCAACGGTTCAGATCAATCGAGGCCAGTTGTCTCTTTTCGGATACCGTTACAGCTCCGACCTGGCAGCGCTTTTCACAAATTCCACAACCATTACACGTATCGCTATCAATTACAGCATAAAAATTAGAGGCCCAAAAGTCGACTGGTTTCGGCAGGCTTTTATGCATAGAGAGCATGCCGCAACAGCAGCCACAACATGAACAGATGAATTCGGCCTTTTCCGTATTCGACGGTTGCAGAACCAACCCCTGTTTTTGATTTTGTTCGAGGATCGAGATTGCCTCATCCCGCGTAATTTCTCTGCCGATGTTTTGCCGCAGAACCGCCTGGGCCATATCGCCGGCCGCAAAGCAGGTCTCTTCCCGGTCTGTGACTTGACAGGGCTTTCCCGCTAAACTCTTTTTTTGGCGGCAGATACATGCGAAGATGG
>JAUVDU010000326.1 GCA_030595135.1 Deltaproteobacteria bacterium
CCGTAACCTTTCATCCAGGAGGCAAAAACAACCAATCCATCATGAACTACTTTTACAGATTCTCCAACTCGAGTTTCTATCTCAATACCCTTATTACTGGTCACCGTCGCAAAACGGGCATCCTTTTCAATCCCAAAAAAACTGGTCACAATCCCCTCTACCGGCATCGGTAAACGACCTTTGAGAGAGGCAAAATCAGTCTCCGGCAAGCCGGGAACAAGGGTCATTTTTTTCAACCTTGCGGCCACTTTTTCGAGCTCGGCGACAAGTTCCTCATGGGCTTTGACCTGATGCCTGATTTTATACAACAACTCATTTTTTTTGGCAATGTTTTCTTCCAACTCCGCCATTTTATCAGCCTGCTGCTGTTCAAGTCGAACCAAAAAAAGACGGCGAGTATCAAGCTCCTTCCGCCGATTTCGAACCTCATTAAGCAACTTTGTGCAAGAATCCTGCAAATGCCGATCGGCGGCCAGCACCCGCCGACCATAAACTAAAGAGTTAAGCTTTTCCGTCAGATCAACATCACTATCGAGAAAATCAAGCCATTTACCGGGCGGTTGACAATAACGAATTTTAAGACGCTGACAAAACTCTTGCAACAACAGCTGCAAAGATTCTTCGAGGCGAGCCGCTTCGACCTCAAGTTCGCCCACCTGCAATCCAACCTCTCGCACCTCTCCAGCCAAAGCCTCAAGCTCTTCCTGGAGAGCGGTTCGCCAGCGATTATGGTTATCGATCTCCTGAAGCACGGAACCCTGCCGCATTCGGGCCCTTTTCCTCTGCTTACGTTCCTTAACAATCTGATCATTAAGCAGACGCAAATCACTGTCGGCATCTCCAACCCCGACCTCCTGAGCCCACCCGCAGCCCGAAATTTGCGGCTCCACCACCAACCCGGTAAAAATCAGCAGCAAAATCAAACATAATCTTTTCATCTTGAATATCAGTCCTGACGAATCCAGCGGGAAGAGAGAAGGAAACCGGCAATCCCGAGGCCGGTTCCCAAGAGCAGAAAAAGGAGCAGAGGAAGAGTCGTAAAAAACTTAAGCTGCAACACTATCGACCACTGAGGAACCTGAAGTTGAAGCCAGGCTTTGAAGTAGCGAAATCCGGCATAAGCGAACCCTAAAGCCAGAAATGAAGCTACAGCCCCCTGAAAAACCCCTTCAAAAAGATAAGGCAAAGCGATAAAACTACGGGTCGCCCCCACCAAATGCAAAACCTTAATAGTTTCACGACGAGCATATAGAGAAAGTCGAATCGTACTGGCAACAATAAAAATGGTTACAGCCGAAAGAAATGCCGCGAAAAGAAAGCCAAAGTATTTAACCGTTTTAAGCAGTGAAAAAAGCTGCCGCAGCCAACGACTGCCGTAAGCAACCTCATCGACCCCAACCTGCCTTTGCAGTTGTCGGGCAAGACGCTCAACATCATCAATCTCAGCGACTTCGGAATCTAGAAAAAGTTCAAGAGAGGCAGGCAAAGGGTTTTCAGACAGACCCGAAAGGAAATTAGAATCATCCCCCAGAGTCACTTTAAAGTTTGCCAAAGCCTGCTCCTTGGAAACATAATCAAAGCGAATGACTTCATCAAGTTCACGGCAATAATTTTTCAGTGCCGACATCCTCTCACCATCAATATCATCTTCCAGATAAACAACAATCCGTAAATCGGCCCGCCAAGTGGATACAATCCGAGCGGCATTATTGTAACCTAAAAAATAGAGGGTCAACATCAACATAGCTATCGTAATAATCGAAATCGAGATCAGATTAATAACCGGATGACGACGAATATTATTCGCCGTCAGTTTAAACAGCGGATAAATATGATCTTGAATTTTAGCCATAAAATTAAGATCTCAATCCGGCCAGACGTAGGCTTGCAGACTACCCTGATCAAGATAAAAAACTTTCCGCTTAAAACGCTGCAATAGGGCTCGATTGTGAGTGACCATGACGATGGTTGCACCCAAAGAATTTATATAGTTGAAAATCCTCATAATTTCATCAGCGATCTCATAATCGAGATTACCGGTCGGCTCATCCGCCAGAATGAGTTGGGGATCGTTAACCAAGGCCCGGGCAATCGCGACTCGCTGCTGCTCGCCACCAGACAATTGAGGGGGTAAACGATCAAGCTGCCGCTCGATGCCAACCACCTTAAGCACCTGCCAAACGGTTTTTTGAATCAAGCGCCGCGGCGTGCCGACAACCTCCAAGGCCAAGGCAACATTGTCAAAAACAGTATAATTGGGAATCAGCTTATAGTCTTGAAAAACAACCCCCATACGCTGCCGCATTCGCGCAATGCGAGCCGGTCGAGCCCTGACCAGGTCAAGACCGTCAACCACAATCTGACCACCGTCCGGTTTAAGGTCAGCAAAAAGCAGACGGAACAGGGTTGTTTTTCCAGCGCCGCTGGGCCCCGAAAGATAAACAAAATCACCTTTTTTGACCTCAAAAGATACATCTTTCAAGATCATATCGGGATAATTGTAACTCTTATTGAGGTGAGATACGCGAATCATCTGCAGCCAGCTCTTCTATTAAACGCCATAATGAAGCCCGATCCTCTAGGGGTAACTCTTCATTCACGGAGCCATTCCGAGATTTAGCTTCGAGAATTCCTCGCTTGTAACCTTTGCGCCCCAAGGTCAGGCGCAACGGCACCCCAATCAGGTCGGCATCCTTAAATTTTACACCAGGTCGTTCATTGCGATCATCATAAATGACCGAAATCCCCCGACCTTGCAACTCCTGGAAAAGACTTTCGCAATAAGCAGTAACCTCTTCCGACTTGAGATCAAGATTTAAGAGCGCAACCTTAAACGGAGCAATGGCATAGGGGAAACAGATCCCGTTATCATCATAATTTTGCTCAATGGCGGCGGCCACGGTACGGCCGACTCCGATACCATAACAGCCCATCACGAGAAATTTTTCCTGGCCTTCCTGATCAAGGAATGTGGCCTGGAGTTTTTCACTGTACTTAGTTCCCAACTTAAAGACATGACCAACTTCAATGCCCCGATCGATCTGTAACAAAGAGCCACAGCGCGGACAATGATCACCAGCCCGAACCTGAACCAGATCAGCCGTCTGTGAACTTTTAAAATCGCGCCCCCAGCAAACCCCCTGGAGATGAAAACCGGCGCGAT
>JAUVDU010000258.1 GCA_030595135.1 Deltaproteobacteria bacterium
TTTTCATTAAAAAAGTGGTTGCTTTTTCAACATCCAACAATTGGACTAAGTTATATGACAAAGTAAAAAACAACTTACGAATTAAAAAAATCGATACGACTGACACACTAAGAAAAAAATTATTTCCTCGATTATCTTAGCCATTGTGGTCATCCTTTCATTAACCTGTCAACCAGCCCGGGCGGCGGTCGCAAATTTCTGTTGGTGCGGGTTTTTTGTTTCCCGGGATGATGGCAAGAGCAATAATCTCTCGCAAGAGTTAGGCAAAGTCTATCGCAAACATATAAAACGCTACGAAGATCGGCAATCCGGAATCATTATAAAAACCCTGAAGCGCTTACGCTGGGATGAGATGAACTATTACGGCTATGTCGGCCTGCCTCAAGACAGTGAGGGCGAGTATTCCCAGGAGTTAGAAAATCTCGACACCACTTACGGCCTTTTCATTGCGGTTGAGCAGGTTCTCCCCTTCTCGCCGGATGAAAGCATAGTTCACGGACAACGGGTTAGCACCTACAGTACCTACATCTTCGGCTCGCTTAATCTCTTTCATCTGAAAAGTCGAAACCTCCTCTCTTCGCGACCATTTTTCATCACTCATCAGGATAGTAAACCATCTGACAGTGCTGCGATGCTTGATCTCGCCTTAGAGAAATTTGCTCAGCGACTAGATGATCCAAACAATCGCTTTACCAAACAGATGCTGGCCGACTGGCAGGAATTTTTCGGCCCTCCCGGCGAGCAACGCGATGTTTTGCGCCAAGCCTTAGGTGAACTTGACGACACCTTCGGCGTCGCCCCTTTATGTGATGGCTGTATCAGGATCAAGGGTGACAACGTCGATACCACCACCGACAAACAGCTTAAAACCTTTATTCGTTACTACTTCAATGCAACCATGGCAAACCATAAACCCGTGGTTTTCCTGCCTGGTTTCAGCAGCAAAGTCACGGAAAGCGTCCACTCCCTGATAACCGCAACCAAAGAAGGGGATGTAACCTATAGCGACGAATGCCTTTCAGGCTATGGTGATTCGGGACAAACTCAGCTCTGCCTCAAAATTCCACCGCCGAGAAACCTGGTCAAATTGAGCCTCCGTTGCCTGGTCGAAGATGGTTCTCTAACGGAAAGTGACACCTATCTTCGCACCTACAACACCATGCTTGATATCGGCATCTTTTTTGCCGACCACGCCGACCCGGTAATTCGTTCACTAAGCAATAGCTATCAACAACTCTTCACCAGCGCCCGAAAGCCCTCCAATCTCTACTATTTTAACAGTTTGATAAATGCTGTGACCAAACTTAAATCAAGCACTTTAGCCAATGAATAACAGGAAATTTATGCAACGTATAACTATTTATTTATGCACCCTGCTCTCTATCATCTCCCTTCTCCTGACTCCAACTACCACCCAAGCCGGGGAGATTATCAAGGTTGACGCTCTGGTGGTCAGTGCTGAAAATATAGTCAAGGCCGAAGAGAAAGCCCGGCACCTGGCTCTGGATCGGGCCCTGACGATGATGGGCAACCAGAAAATTCCTCAATCAGCCAAGATTTCAGCCCATGCCCAAGTGGATCAATTGGTCACTTTCCGCCGCGTCCTCAACAATAAAGCTAAGGCCGACGGCTCCGTACAACCGGTCTTTTTCTGTAGCGTCGACAAACTGGCCCTACAATCAATCATCAGTCAACAGCACCAGTCGACCCTTAAAAGTTTAGATCGCCCGCAAATCAATATCGGCATTCTCTTTCGCACCTTACCGGAAAGCTTAACCGAAAACAAAAACACCTTCATTGACCGCATCAACAACCATCTCGAAGAGTATTTTTCTCAAGGCGGTTTCCGCATCGCTCCGCCGCCTGAAGCGATGCTCAAAAGCATGGCTGCCGGAAAGCAGGCAAATGAAATTTTCAAAAGTTTTGTCCACCACTCCAGCGAGGTCAATTATCTGCTTTATGGCGCTCTCGATATCAACCCGGAAGATCTGCGCAAACTTGATGATGGACGCTATTACAAAACCCGGGTCGGCCTGACTCTGCGTTTTTTCAATATCCTCTCACATGACGTTATCTCTTTCAGCCGCGATGTCTACGGCACTGGTGAGAATGAGAAGGCATCGGTTATCAACGCCATGCGCAACTGCGCCAAAGTTATCAGCGAAAAAGTCGGCGTCAATGAAGTGGTTGCCGATTGGCAGAGAAAACTTAACGAAGGGTTTGAATACAGTCTCCAATTTTGCGGCCTTCATGATCGAGGTTGGTCTCGCACGGTGCGCCGGGCCTTAAAAAAAGAGGGCCGTTTCATGGCTAAAAGCCGGGGCCAAAACCTGACTAAAATCTATCGCTACAAAGCCGATCCCGGTAAATTCCTCCACCCCTCCATCGATTTCGAAGATTTTCTTGAAGATATTGATGGCCTAGAAATGGTCGAGTTCGGTCTGATGGTGCAAAACAACCGCCTCTATTACGTCTTCGGCGATGACGACCAATGTTTTGATGTAGGCTTTGCTGATGCTGAAGATGCTTTGAAATGATGAATGATAGTTTCCACAACCCTTTCACCTTTTCCTTGCGATGGAAAGTTACCCTCTCCTTTTCGCTTCTGCTGCTTCTCATTACAGGCCTGCTTTTCTTCGCCTTTATGCGCTACGAGAGGATTTTCCTCTCTCTGGAAAGTCAGAAAAGAGCACAATCTCTGGCCAACAATATAGTTATTAACGCCAGAGACCCTCTGCTGAGCCAAGATGAGCTGCGTCTCGGTTCCTTAATAGAATCCGTAAGTCAGAACAGTGAAGTTCAGTATGCCTATCTTGTAGATCATCGAGGATGTATCCTCTACCATTCAGAACCGGCAAGGACCGGAAAGATGCTGCCTGAGGGAGTCCCCAATCCGGCCAAGGGTATCATCCAGGCATCTGTTCCGATTGAGGTGGAAAATATCAAGGTTGGCATCGCAGTTGTCGGATTGGGCGCCGATCACATTGATCAAGCCATGTTGGAGACCGCAACCGGACTGCTTTTCCCTCTAGGCATGGGGGCTGGATTAGGAATTTTAGGGGTTTTCCTCCTCGCAGGTATTCACGTTAACCGCGTCAAAAGGCTGGAAGAAGCAGTCCAGGCCCTGGGCTCCGGAGATCTTCTTGTCCACGTTGAAGATAATAGCCTTGATGAAGTCGGCAGGCTCACAAGACACTTCAACGAAATGGTCGACCAGCTCCACGCGGCTCGACAACAGAACCTGAGAAACTTCAAGGAGACCGTCAGTGCCCTGGCTGCAGCCGTAGAAGCGAAAGATGCCTATACACGTGGCCATTGCGACCGGGTTGCACGAATCTCCGTAGCAATCGGCAACCGTCTTGAAATGGATGAAAAACAGTGCGAAGAACTGGAGCTTGCGGCAATCCTTCATGATGTGGGAAAGATCGGAGTAAAAGCCGGAATTATTGGTAAAGCAGGCCCGCTTACAGATGATGAGTATATGGAGATGCAACGCCATCCTGATATAGGGGCCAAGATTCTAAGCCCGCTTTCAGCCTATCAGGAAGTTGCCTTGTTTGTCCGACACCATCACGAAAATTACGATGGTTCAGGCTATCCGGATGGGCTCAAAGAGAATAAAATCCCCCAAGCTGCCCGGATTATCCACTTGGTTGATGCTTTTGATGCGATGACCACAAATCGACCTTACCGAAATGCCCTCTCAAAAAAGGAAGC
>JAUVDU010000404.1 GCA_030595135.1 Deltaproteobacteria bacterium
TGGTTGGGTTGTAGATTCACTCCCATGGTATGGACAAGAACTCAATGAAACAGTTGAATTGATGGGCAACAATTTCTATCCGTACGGTTTAAAAGCAAGCAAAACTTCTTTTGAAGCAGCCTTCCGCTTTACGTATGAACAAGGGCTTTCAAAACGCCTTGTTTCTCTGGAAGAGATGTTTGACAAATCGACACTTGATTTGGAAGAGAACTACGTTATTTAGTGGTGTCCGGTTAGAGATTTGCTGGCGATAATGGTGTATTTGAATGTCAATTAAAAAAATGACAATATTTTTGATATATCCCTAAATTTTTACTTGCAATTTTCTAACCAGACAACCCTGCGTAAAAATAACATAATCTTAACTCAGGAGGAAACAATGAACTTAGAAAAAAAGATAATATTTTTAGCGGTTTTCTGCGCTCTTTTTATTTTTCCGGGCTGCGGTACAAGCCAGACGGGCAAAGTCTATACTCAGGGCCAGGCCCAAAAATCATTGGATGTCTACTACGGTACCATTATTGAGCTTCGCGAAGTAACCATCCAGGGCTCCAGTTCTGGAGCCGGAGCGGTTGTCGGTGGAGTTGCCGGCGGGGTTGTCGGCAGCACTATCGGTTCGGGCCGCGGCCGCACCCTGGCCACTGTGGGCGGGGCTCTGGCTGGAGTGGCAGCAGGCTCGGCCGTCGAAAAGAAATCGGGAACCAAGGCGGCAATGGAATTCACCATCGAACTTGATAACGGCCGGATGATGGCTGTGGTTCAGGAAGCGGATGGTCACTACCGAGTCGGTGACCGGGTGCGGCTGCTCCAAGGCGGTGATGGAACCTGGCGAGTCAGACAGTAGAGTATCTTAAAAATCTGAAAGAGGCACCTATGAAAAACAGAGCTTTAATCATCCTATTTATTATTTCATTTATGTTATTTACGGGTTGTTCTAAACTTGATTTAACCCCGGTTGCGTCTCCACCAACCGGAGTTCATCACCAGGGTAAATTCGTCTGGCACGACCTGCTGACTACGGATGTGGCAAGTGCCAAAAAATTCTATGGTGAACTATTTGGCTGGTCTTTCAGAGAGCAAGGTCGTTATACGGTGGTTTTGAATAATGACCAGGCCATTGCCGGTATCGTTAAACTGCAAGTGCAAGATAATCAGGAACATGCGGCCCGCTGGTTAGCATCACTTTCAGTACCCGATGTGGATCAGGCGGCAGCCTTCGTAGAAGAGTCCGGAGGAATCATTCATAAAGGGCCGTTAGACATGAAGAACCGCGGCCGGGGGGTGCTGGTCAGTGACCCCCAAGGAGCTCAACTATTGCTTTTACATGCTTTAGGAGGTGATCCGGCCGACATCGATACGCCCATAGGATCGTGGCTCTGGGTCGAGCTTTGGAGCAAAACACCCGAAGCCTCGGTAGCTTTTTATGAAGAACTCGGAAACTACAACGCAATTGCAGGAGAAAAGGGCTACTGGTTTTTATGGCATAATAAGTGGCGGGCCGGGATTCGCCAGATTCCCTTTGACGGCATGGGGGTGCGCTGGACTCCGACGATACGGGTCAGCGACACAGTCTCAATCTCGGAGCGGGCAATTAAGTTGGGTGGTCGAGTGGTGGTTCAACCTCGAGAGGCCTCCATTGGCGGCAGTGTAGCGCTTATTGAGGATCCTCTTGGCGGCCTTTTGATTGTCCAGTATTGGTCAGGACAATCTTCAGCGGAGGGAAAATAATTATGAACCTGTCATTAAAATTATTGCTCGCTGGAATTTTCACTGCCATAACCTTTCTTCTCTCAGGCTGCACTACGACCTATTATGGTAGTTCTTACGGTGCCTATCCATCTTATTATCGGAGTTATGGTTACAGAAGCGTTCACCATTATCACCATAGTCCTGATAAGCCTAACCGACCCGGCGGTGGAGGGTCAAGTGTCGGCCGGCCAGCACAACTCCCCTCCAACCCGAAACCAAGACCAACAAAGCGCAGGTAACTGTTTATTTTATAGATTGACCAGTAACTCCTAGGAGGCAGTCCGAGGAAGCTGTTATTTACAACGCCATAAAAACTACTATAAGGCAGAAAAATGAACTTGAAAAAGAAGTTACAGCAGCTGTTGCTAGTGTGCAGTTTCCTCCTTGCAACTATTTCGATCGGGCAAGCCGCAACCTACGATTATCCCCTAGCTGATCCAATTGCGGCGACAATATTGTCAACCCCGCCCGCAGCCCAGGCGGTTTTGCCGAAAACAATCAGGGTCAAAAAGTATCAAACTATTGATATTTTCCCCGATCGAGGCGTACCTGATGTCTTCTGGTACAACGAAAAGCTACGTTACTCGGTCGCCTACCATAAAGAAAAAGCGCCGGTTATGTTTATGATTGCCGGAACCGGGGCCGGTTACGACTCGACCAAGATGAAAATGATGCAGAAAGCATTTTTTCAGGCCGGGTTTCATGTTGTCGCCATAAGCTCCCCGACGCACCCCAATTTTATTGTCGCAGCTTCGATCTCCGGGATGCCGGGCGATATTCGCTCCGATGCTAAAGATCTCTATAATGTCATGGAAAAAAT
>JAUVDU010000328.1 GCA_030595135.1 Deltaproteobacteria bacterium
GCCTACGATGTTGTGGCTCGTGAATTGGAGCTCTATCGGGAGGATCTTCTTGGCCGGGAGAAAATGGTCATTTTGACCCAGATTGATACAATGCCGAAAGAGAGGTTGGATGAATTATTGAGTGAATTTCGCCAACACCCGCGTATGACCGAGCGCAAAGTCATGGCGATCTCGGCGGTTACCGGTGCAGGTATTAAGCAATTCAAGCACGCTCTTGCCCAGAGCCTGGCTGGTTAGTTTATGGCACTTGTTCCCTTGTACGGCGTAATCGGTAATCCCATTGCTCACTCTTTGAGTCCGATTATGCATAATGCGGCATTTGCGGCAACCGGTCAGGCGGCTTACTTTAATGCTTTTCAGGTCGAGGATCTTGAAGCCGCGATGGCTGGGGTTCGAGCCTTGGGGATTGCCGGTTTGAGCGTAACCTTGCCCCATAAATCCAAGATCATGGAATACCTCGACTGGGTTGATGACCAGGCTTTAAAAATTTCTGCCGTCAATTCGGTGGTTAATCGTCAGGGTCGTCTGTGTGGTTACAATACCGATGCCCCCGGAGCTCTGGCCGCTTTGTCGGGAAAAATTGAGCTTGCTGGGCGTCGAGTATTAATCCTTGGCGCCGGAGGTGCGGCCCGGGCTCTGGTTTATGGCGCAGCTGAGGCTGGTGGCCGGGTTGCGATTGTTAACCGAAGCGCTGAACGTGGTGCTGCCTTAGCCCAAGAGTTCGGGGTTCAATATCTTGCCTCTTCCGAGATCGAAAATTTTCAGGCTGAAGTTCTGGTTAATACCACATCACTGGGAATGGCTCCTGCCAGTGAGCTGATTCCTTTTCCCCCAACCCTGATTAAGCCGTCAATGGTGGTTATGGATATTGTCTACAATCCTCTTAGAACTAAGTTGTTAGAGGCGGCTGAAAAGTGTGGTGCCGTGACCATTGATGGGCTAGAAATGTTTATTGCTCAAGGAGCCCTGCAGTTTGAAATGTGGACTGGTCAAAAAGCTCCCCTTAAAGTGATGCGCCAAGCCGTATTAGATGCCTTAGGAGTGATGAAATGTTAGAGATAAAGCCGCAAACTGTGACCAAATCTGAAGTTATGGTGCCCGGGTCAAAAAGTTATACGCACCGGGTTCTGATTGCCGCAGCTTTAGCTGAGGGGCAGAGTTCTATCGATGGCGCTCTTTTTAGTCGAGATACTGAACTGACGGCGGCCGCCTTGACTCAAATGGGAGCCCGGATAGAGGCTGATGCCAAGCAAAAGCATTTTACCGTAAATGGTACCGGCGGCAGTTTAAGTTCCAGCAGCAGTGATATTTTTCTTGAAAACTCAGGTACCTCTATGCGCCTGCTGGCGGCGATTGCGGCCTTAGGTAAGGGCGATTATATTCTCGATGGCAGTCAGCGAATGCGGCAGCGTCCGATTGCTGAACTGCTTGCGGCTTTAGAGCAGCTCAAGATCCCGGCCAAATCACTGCATGACAATGGTTGTCCACCAATTCGTATCGGCGGCGGTATTGTCGAGGGCGGGCCGGTGCAGATTGATTGCGGGGTCAGCAGTCAATATCTTTCGGCTCTGCTGCTGATGGCTCCTTTGACTAAAAATGGTCTTGAGATCGAGGTTATAAAAGGTCCGGTTTCACGCCCTTATGTTGATCTGACATTGAGAGTTATGGAACGTTTTGGGGTTAAATCCGAACATCAGGGATATAATCGTTTTTCGGTAGCTGGAGGCCAGCACTATCGGGCCGGTCAATATCTGGTCGAACCCGACTGCTCACAGGCCGGATATTTTTGGGCCGCAGCGGCTATCTCCGGGGGTGAAATCAAGGTTCGTGGAATCAAAGCGGATTCGGTTCAGGGTGATATCGGTTTTGTTCGGGTTTTGGAGAAAATGGGTTGCACTTTACGTTTTGCCGATGACGGTATCACCGTAATCGGTGGCCCCTTGCAGGCGCTTGAGGTCGATATGGGTGATATGCCCGACCTGGTGCCAACTTTGGCAGTGGTTGCAGCCTTTGCCCAAGGTACCACGGTGATGACCAATGTCGCCCATCTGCGCGCCAAAGAGAGCGATCGTCTGGCGGCAGTGGCAACTGAATTAGGAAAGATGGGCATTACGACAAATTGTGGTGAGGATTTTATTACCGTAACCGGCGGCCAACCGCAGGGGGCCGTGATCAAAACCTATGATGATCACCGTATCGCCATGAGTTTTTCTCTGGTAGGACTCAAGGTTGCCGGAGTCAAGATTGAAGATGAAAACTGCGTCGGCAAATCTTTTCCCAACTACTGGTCGGTTTTCGGTGGTTTAAAATAATTTCGTTCTTTTCTATGAACAATATTAATCTTATCGGTTACCGGGGGTGCGGGAAAACTGCGGTTGGGCGGAAGCTGGCCGAGGTTTTACAGCGCTTTTTTGTTGATAGTGATGCTGTCATTGTCGAGCGGGTTGGACTTTCGATTGCGGAGTATGTTGCCGAGTCGGGTTGGAAGCGTTTTCGTCTGCTTGAGTCCGAAGTTTTAAGGGATTGTTGCCAAAAAGATGAAGTTGTTCTAGCGACCGGTGGCGGCGTTGTTTTAGTTCGAGAAAATCGCTCTCTTCTTAAAAAGAGTGGGATTACTTTATGGTTACAGGCAAATTCTGAGACCATCCTCGAGCGTCTTAACCATGATCCTCAAAGTCCGTCCTTAAGGCCTCCTTTAAGTTCTCTCGATCAAGTCGATGAAATCTTGACCGGGCTCAAAGAACGGGAACCGCTTTATCGGGAACTGGCTGATTTTATAATTCCGGTTGACGAGCAAAGTGTGGATGCAATTGTTCAGCAGATTGTTAATATTTTGGCAGAAAGGTAGATCATGAGTAGTACTTTTGGCACTCTCTTTAAAGTTACAACTTTTGGCGAGTCCCACGGTTTGGGAGTGGGCGCGGTGGTTGATGGCTGTCCGGCCGGGATTGAACTCTCTTTGTCGGATATTCAGGCCCAGTTAGACCGTCGGCGACCAGGTCAGAGTCGCCTGACAACCCCGCGGAAAGAGAGTGATCAGGTTGAACTTCTTTCCGGTCTTGAACATGGAAAAACGTTGGGTACGCCGCTCGCATTGTTGGTTCGTAACCGTAATCAACGGCCGGGCGATTATGGCGCTATGAGCAATGTTCCGCGGCCTTCG
>JAUVDU010000215.1 GCA_030595135.1 Deltaproteobacteria bacterium
ATCCCTGACTGTTTCAATTTTTGTATTATTGAGCATCAAGACAACATCACCCGCCTGCAGACCGGCACCAGCCGCCAGGCCCTCAGGATCAAGACGATTGATAATTACGCCCTGGTCAAGAGATAAATGCTGACGGGCAGCCAGTTCCGGCGTCAACTGACGCACGGTCAGACCTAAATCCTCCAGGCGATCATCAGCGCTCTGTGAATACTCTTCATTTTCACCTTCAAGATCATCCAGGACAATATTAATCTTGAGAATTTCACCCATACGCAAAACCTTAAGTTTCACTTTAGTTCCCGGTTTTTTAGCAGCCACCATTCGCGGCAGGCGACGCATCTCTTCCACTTTTTGCTCATCTACCGATAAAATAATGTCACCGACCTGCAAACCGGCGCGCGCCGCCGGACTGTCGTCGATAACCTGAGAAATAACCGCACCATGTTTTTCATCAAGACCAAAAGAGGCAGCTAACTCCGGCGTCACCTCCTGAATGTAAACACCGAGACGACCGCGAGAGACTTTACCGGTTTTGAGTTGCGGCAAAAGATCTTTGGCCATATTAACCGGAATTGCGAATCCGATACCCTGTCCACTGGCAACAATAGCCGTGTTAATCCCGACGACTTCACCCTTGAGATTAAAAAGCGGGCCGCCGGAATTACCGGGATTGATTGAAGCATCGGTCTGAATA
The DNA here is from genome assembly GCA_030595135.1 of Deltaproteobacteria bacterium. GTDB lineage: Bacteria > Desulfobacterota > Anaeroferrophillalia > Anaeroferrophillales > Tharpellaceae > Tharpella. Next base: position 695 of record JAUVDU010000215.1, read on the forward strand.
AAGTCATCATATGGACCAGAACCGATAACTCGACCCCGAGCACTGACGATACCGGCGGTGACGGTTCGGGCCAAACCGAAAGGATTACCGATAGCGATCACCCAATCACCAACCTCCAGCTGGCTCGAATCACCCAACTTTACGGCCGGCAGATCGTGGTCAACATCAATCTTTAAAACCGCCAGATCGGTCTTTTCATCCCGGCCCACAAGATGGGCGTCGTAAACTTTTTTGTCCGACAGGGTTACTTTAATCGCATCAGCATTTTCGACAACATGATTATTGGTCAAAATATAGCCATCCGCACTGATGATAAACCCGGAACCTAAACTTTTCATAGCCCGTGGCTGAGAACGCCGATGACGACCGTCAAATTGATTAAAGAAACGACCGAAAAAATCCTCAAAAGAGTCTCGCGAACCATGTCCGGGAAAATCAAAACCACGCCCACCACGTGAAGTAAGCCGTTTTTCAGTATTAATATTGACCACCGCCGGAGTCAGTTCGGCCACCAGAGGGGCAAAGGTTGGCGGCATCGGTGCAGCAACTACCAGATCAACGGCAAAAACCATCAAAAGAGTAATCATTAAGAATGCAGACAAACGTGAAAAATATTTAAACAGGGGCAAAAACTTCATAAAAAAACCTCCATTAAAATCGTTGAAAAATCACAAAAAAAACCACCCCTTGACCAACCTGATGGTCAAGGGGTGGTTGGCTGATCCCAAAAATTTAATTCAAAAGCAAACTAAACAAGGAGGAGGAGGGGTCAGCCGCCAAACAAGGAAGAAAAGGAGTTTCCTAAAAAAGAATATAACAGGTGAAGATTATATGAGCATTAGATAGAAATTATTTTTCCTTAATTTCCCTGCTTTCCGACCCCTTTCTCTCGGTTGGCAACACAACCCTGAAAACGCTGCCTTCGCCAACCACGCTATCCACCTTGATCGTGCCTTTATGGGCATTGACAATCCATTTAACAATACTCAAACCCAACCCACTACCACCATATTGACGACTACGCGCCTTATCGGCACGATAAAAACGGTCAAAGATACGAGGAATATCTTCAGTTGGAATCCCGATTCCGGTATCGGCAACAGAAATTTCGACCCCAGACTCAACATTTCTCAAAGCCAGGTTAATTTTGCCTTCAGCTGGAGTGTAGCGAATCGCGTTGGTCAAAAGATTAACCAACAACTGCCGCAACCTGAGCTGATCACCAAAAACAGTTTCGACCTCCTCTAAGTCACTACTGAGCTGAATCCGCTGTTCGTCAGCAAGAATCTTGAAATGTGAAAGCAAATTGGTCAAAAGGATACGCAGGTCAACCGGGTCATGGTGCATCACCTCCTGCCCTATATCACTTTTTGAGAGCAGGAGAAGATCATTAACGATCCTTGACATGCGCTCGACCTCTTCGAGACTGCTACCCAGAGTCTCAAGATACTCTTCCGACGAGCGCTCCCCCCGCAAGGCTATTTCTAGCTCACCCCGCATAATTGTCAGCGGCGTTCTGAGCTCGTGTGAAGCATCAGCCGTAAATTGATTGATTTTCTGAAAAGATAGTGAGAGCCGATCCAGCATGCCATTAATAGTTGACGCCAATTGCCCGATATCATCTTGGGCCACGGGCACGGTAATTCGTTCTTCGAGATTATTAACCGTAATATGGCGAGTCGTCCGGGCAATTTCACGAATCGGTTTCAAGGCTTTACCAGCCAGGAAGATACCGACAACGGCAGCAACAAAGAGCAAGCTGGGAACCAGAACAAAAAAGACAACCAGCAAATTGCGCATCGATTCACGAACAAATCCGAGTGAGGTTCCCACTTGAACCACGCCACGAATTTTATCACCTTTAAAATTTTTTACCGGGAAATTAATAAAACGAATCGGCATATCGGGCCCCAGAGGCGACTGGGTCTCATAGATAATTTCGCCGGTGGCAACCACCTCCCGAACAAGATCTTTATTGACCGGAATCTTATCTTCATCGATATTGTCGGTGCGCGAACCGATTTCGCCGGAGAGATCAAGCACTCTGACAAATTTACCTACAGGCCGGGTACCGAAAATCCGATTTAAACGTCGTTCAAAATCGGGGGGAAGAAAATTGGGCACGGCACAAAGCTCGGTTTTTGAGATAAGCTCGGCCATAGTCTGGAGGCGTCGATCGACAGAGTGTAAAAGTTTGCTCTCCATCATTACATAGATACTGATGCAGAAGCAGGCCAAAACCACACCAAAAACAAGAACGTACCAGGCCGTCAATTTGACCCGGATACTGACCGGCCTCACTTCTTGTCGCTCTCTTTGAGGATATAACCAACCCCACGGACGGTGTGGATCAACTTTTGCGGAAAGTCACGATCAACCTTGTTGCGCAGGTAGTTGACATAGACATCGATAACATTGGTAAAACTGTCAAAATTATAGTCCCAGACCTGCTGGGTAATCATCGTACGAGTCAAAACCCGATTCGGATTGCGCATCAGGTACTCCATCAGAGCATACTCTTTGACGGTCAGCTCAATCTCTTTCCCGCCGCGTATCACCTTATGCGAAATCAGATCCAGAGTCAGGTCAGCAAAATTGAGAACATTACCACTCGCCCCGCTGCGACGGCGTAAAACCGCGCGAACCCGGGCCAGCAACTCTTCAAAAGAGAAGGGTTTGGGAATATAATCATCACAGCCCGCCTCAAAACCTTTGAGTTTATCGACCACCATATCTTTGGCCGTCAGCATGATAACCGGGGTCTCAATTTTGCGAGCCCGCAAAGATTCTAAAACCATAACCCCATCTTTTCCCGGCAGCATTACATCAAGAAGAATCAGGTCATATTCATTAGCTAGAGCCAGACTCTCACCTTCAAGGCCGTCGTAAGCGACATCGACGACAAACTGCTCCTCTTTCAACCCCTTTTGTAAAAAATTGGCAACTTTCTGCTCATCTTCAACAACCAGTACTTTCATGCTCAAGAACCTCCAAAGTCCATAACCAGCCTTCATTTGTCAAACCTGATAATCGAGAACCTTAGAGAACAACCTAGTCAAAGCCACTAAAAAAGTAAAGGGGGTAGACTTCAAATCCACCCCCTTTAGAAAATTATAATCTATTTAGTTACCTTACCGCTTCAGGTTAACCACGTCGTTGAGCAATTCATCACTGGTGGTGATCATCTTGGCATTGGCCTGGAAGGCGCGTTGCGCGGCGATCAATTTGACAAATTCGGTAGCGATATCAACATTGGACTGTTCCAGTGAATTTGAAGCGATGCTTCCACGTCCGGCGGTACCCGGCAAGCCGACACTAACGTTCCCCGAAACAATGGTTTCGGCCCAGATATTATCGCCTTTCTTCTCTAGCCCCCAAGGACTATTGAACATAGCCAGAGCGAGCCGGGCTAAAGCCTTGATTTCACCGTTGGAGAAAATACCCGAGATCAGACCATCTGCTCCGATATTTACCCCTGAGAGCGAACCCGCCGGAAAACCGTCCTGAGTTTGGGAGAAGGTGGCCGAAGAGTCGGCATACTG
>JAUVDU010000079.1 GCA_030595135.1 Deltaproteobacteria bacterium
AGACCGGTCAGGTCGAACTGCGAAAGATCTTCTAAAATCAACATCCGATAAGCGGTCGGCGGCGCACAGAAAGTGGTAACCCCGCAAGTCTCAATAATTTTGAGATGGGTTTTGGCATCAAATCGACCCGCGGCATTATGAACCATAACTGCGGCCCCAATCTGCCACTGACCGTAGATTTTACCCCAACCGGCTTTGGCCCAACCCGTATCGGAGAGCGTCCAGTGCAGATCGGTCGGTTTAAGATCCTGCCAGAATTTAGCCGTAATAATATGACCAATTCCGTAGGAGGCGTGGGTATGGGCAACCATTTTCGGAAATTTAGTTGTTCCCGAAGTAAAATAGATCAAAAGCTGATCGCTGGATTTGGTCGCTTCAACATCATCACGGGAGAGTTTTGCCGAAGCCTCATCCATCATGCTCTCATAACTATCCCACCCATCTTGATTTGCACCAATACAGATGAAATCTTTCAGGGTCGGGCATTTACTACGAACTTCGTCAATTTTGGAGACATTTTCATGCCACATAATAGCTGCAACCGCATCAGACTGCTGCACCCGGTATTCACAATCGTGAGGGGTCAGAATGTTTGGCGCCGGCATCGGCACAACACCCAACTTGGCAGTACCCAACATTACTGCATACCACTCAACAATCCGGGGCACCATGACAAAAACGCGATCGCCCTTTTTCAGGCCTTTCTTGCGCAAAACGTTGGCAAACTTGTTGCCCAGACATTGCATGTCAAAAAAACTGTACTTACGAATATCACTCAAGTCAGTACTGGCCCAGACCATAGCCAACTTGGTACGATCCTTGGCCCATTCATCAACAACATCAAAACCGAAGTTGAAAAATTCGGGGATATCGAATTTAAAATTTTTCTTAACATCATCGTAGTCCTTCATATTCGGACCATTCAGATTAACCGGAATGTTGTCATACGGGGTCGTCAGCTGCATAATTATCTCTCTCCTTATACTCTTTTTGCTCTTTGAAATCATTTGGCTGCTCATCAACCAAACACTTTCATTGGGGAAATTAATATACCAAGCACAGGGATCGAAAAGGCGCTCCCTTCAGGCAAAAGAGTATCGCCACCACGATCAGTATCCGCATAAAAACGGATGTAAAACAGTTTTATACCGAAATCTTGTTTCCCAATATAGCAAGTACGTTCCTTTGTCAACAAAAAAACAGTTAACGTCAGCTGGCGAAAAGCAGTTAACGTTAACTGTAAGCATGGGGAACAAAAAAAACTGTCCGCAGTTAACGTTAACTGGCGAAAATTAACCCAAAAAAAGAGGTAAAATTCACCACTAAAACATTATTATCTTCAATCATCAACAACTCGCACTACATTTTCGCTGGAAAACCCCATAGAAATTATACTTCCACCAATTTCTGAGATTTGATCCACCGAACCACAGCACGCTTGTTAAAACGCCAGAACTTTTTATCCTTGTAACCGGGTAAAATCCCTTTTCGGGCCATGTAATTCACATTATCAGGACTTACATCGAGCAGTTCCGCAACCTCGATACTACCAATTTCCGCACTATTTTTGTTTTTCAAAATTCTCATATCTTTCTCCTTTACAAAGAAATAAACCGACCACAACTCCCTTCGGATAATCCCAAATCACGTTCACAAGCAGATCTTATTGAATATTTCGTGACCAAGCCGAATTAGTTGCCGTTGCACATTATGTGCCAATCTTTATATGTATATGATCAGGTACAGATTTTACAAAACCTGCAAAGCAAAAAGCAGGCACCAGCGTTATCCGCTTCGTGCCTGCTTTAAAAATATTGTTGGTGGAGCTGAACGGGATCGAACCGTCGACCTCTTGTCTGCCAGACAAGCGCTCTCCCAGCTGAGCTACAGCCCCATCTAATCGATTTCGGACGGCCTAGATAGCATGCCCCTTTAACCCTGTCAATCTTTTTTTAAGACTCACTCCAAAACCCCGGCCATCACCTTAATCTCGGCCTCCTGGCGCAGAGCCTTAACAAACTCATCCATCATCCGAAAACGTTTATACTGAAGCAGTTGCTGACGAATATCAGCTTTTAGTTTCTCTCCGTCGTCACCGAGCTCCAAACGACGCTCTTTTAAGCGGGTAAAGAAAAAACTATCTTGATACGACAACGAGGAAGTCGTCTGACCGACCGCCAAAGCAAATAGCTGTTGACTCAATTGGGGGTCGTTACCCAGCTTGGGAATATCTCCTCGACCGCGCCCAAAAAAGCCGCTCTCAACCAACTTGACCCCGATTCCGGCGGCCGCCTCATCAAGCGATTGTCCCCCGGCAAGAGAAGAAGAGACTTTTTCACTAATCTTTTTAACCTCGGTTTTTGCCAATTCATGACGATAAGCTTTTTCCACCGCTTTCTCAACTTCAACAATTTCAGGCAGATAACTCTCTTTTTGCGCAGTTACCATAAAGTAATAGCTATTACGAGAAGGGTTCACCACCTTAACTGCCTGGCCAACATCCACCTTAAAGGTTTGAGACAGTAGAGCCTGATCTCTGCCAATATTGGGGACAATACCATCTTTCTGTTTAAAGTAATCGGTCTCTACTACCAAATAACCAAGTTTGCGCCCCTGCCCGGCAAACGCGTCCTGATCAACCGCAGCTAAGGCCGCAACGACCTCTTCGAAACGTTTCTCAAGCAGAGCCGGAAATGCATCGGAACGTAAATTTTTCTCAATACCGGCTTTGACCTCAGCCAGTTCCCTGGTTCGAGCCGCCCGATACTCTTCATTTTTTATCAAGTGAAAACCGAACTGAGTACGCACCGGATCACTGACGCTGCCGGGGGTTAGGGCAAAAACGGCCTCATCAAAAGGCTCGACCATGGCCCCACGACCAAACCAACCTAGATCACCACCCCTCGAATTCGAAGGCCCCTGCGAATATTTTTTAGCGAGCTCGGCAAAATCTCCACCAGCTTTTACTTCAACCAAAATTGCATCTATCTCACCACGGGCTTTTTCAACCTCTTCCGGGGTAGCATCGGCCGCCACATTGATCAAGATATGACGCGCCTTAACCTCCTCTTTGACTTTATATTTTTCCAGATTTTCCTGGTAAAATTCGGAGATTTGCGCATCAGTGATAAATACATCTTTTAGCAACTTGTTCCGCTCAATAACCAGGGCTACGATCTTGCGTTGCTCGGAAATCCGAAAATTCTCTCTTTTTTCAGTAAAAAACTTCTCTAAACCAGCCTCTTCAATCTTCACAGAAGTCAGATAATCGGCCGGAGTCAATTTCAAAAGATCAACCGCGATCTCCTCGCGCTGTTGACGCAGGAGAATATCAACCTCATCCGGCACGATTTTGGCGCCATCACCAATCACGACCCGAACCTTTTCGATAAGAATATCTTCCTCAAAATCGGCCTCGAACTGAGCCGGAGTCAGGCGATTATAGCTCAGAGCCCGCCGATAAGCTTCCTGATCAAAACGACCATCTCTTTGAAACGCACCTAACGAAGCGATCCTCTGACGAAGCTCATCTTCACCAACCGACAACCCTAATAGAGCGGCTTCATTAAGTAGAAGCCGACGATCAACTAAACCGTTGAGAGCCTCCTGCTTGATCTGCCGGCTCCGGGCTTCATCAGGATTAAACTTACCCTGAGCCTGCTCCTGGTAACGACGCCAAAGATCCCGAAATGAGTTATCCAGGGTTTTACGCTCAATAGCTTCACCATTAACCGTAGCCGCTATCGTCATCTGCTTGGCTTTCATACTGCCGACTCCCCAAAATGAGAACACGACAATAATTACCCCAAAAACAAATTTAACAACCCAGGACTTGGCGTTATTTCGCATCATTCGTAACATCTAATAAAACCTCTACCTTAAATCAGCATCCATAAAAAAACAAAAACGGCTTATATGTTAAGACGACAGGAAAAAGCAAGAGAAATTGCCAAATCCCTATAAAAGATGGGTCAGAAATGAATAATCTTGATAATTCTCATGCAGCGGATTGGCGTTACAGTAATGGAGAATCGAATCCGCCGCCCCTCTCTCCGAAACTGCCAGAGACCAAGACGAGGTTGTACCGTAACCATCAAACCTCACATTAAAACCCTGAGGGGGAATATCATCCTGCGGGAAAGGGGTTCGCAACGCCTTCCGAAAATGGGCCAAGGTCAGCGCCAGCTTCTCTTTTCCGGAAGCCGAGCCAAAAAAACCGGGCTCGGAAAACTCGGCAAAGAGCCGACGGGCACTCCGGGCTTTAACACTCGTACAGATGTCAAGCAAACCATTACCAAGATAATGATAGCCCGGCAACAGATGGGAAAAGTGAAGTTGAGAATAATTGGAAGAGAAAAAGCCCTTCTCCCGGGAGACCACAATCAAATTGAAAGGATTGTAAGAAGCCTCGGCACAAAGTTCAACCAAGCCGACCCGGGCCCCGGCCAGATCATCATAGGCCAGAAGATCAAGCACCAACTGTCCCCGCGACCGACAACCCTCTTCATATTCATCCCCGACCCAACGATTTGTCAAACAAACCATCAAGCCGCGATTATTATAACCCCACCAGCTGCCGCCGCCACTCAAATCACAGGAAGCCAGCCAGCGGCGACCATCACCGTTACCCGAACAATATACCCGGGGAGGAAGGGCTCGACGCTGAAAAAATTCATCCCGATTATTGGCCACCAGCAACGGCCACCCCTCAATCGTCCTAAAAGCAAGTAATACCGTACACATAAAAATCTTCTGTACCATAAGTTGATGGCATGGTAAAATGTTTTTACCGTGCCATCAATCGAGCATATCTCGGACTTTGGAAAAAAAACTCTTATTCTCGTGGGTAGACTCGTCCCCCTCTTCGCGAGCCAACTCTTCGAAAAGTTCACGCTGCCTGGGGCTAAGCTTTTTCGGAGTCATGACCACCAACTCCAAGATTTGATCACCACGCCCATAACCATTAAGGTGGGGAACCCCCTTTCCACGCAGATAAAGGAGATCTCCGGATTGAGCACCTTCGGCAACCGAAACCTGCTCTCGTTCCTCCAGGGTTTCGACTTCCAAATCAGCTCCAAGGGCAGCCTGGGCAAAACTGATCGGCAACTGGCAATAGATATCATTGCCCCGACGATGAAAGAAAGGGTGCTCTTTTACCTGGATAACCACATAGAGGTCACCCGGAGGGCCGCCCTTGCTACCGGCCCCGCCTTCACCAATCAATTTGAGGCGGGTTCCGGTTTCGACACCGGCCGGAATTTTTACGGAAAGATTCTTCTCCTCACGCAGGCGTCCGGAACCATTACATTTTTTACAAGGATTTTTAATAATCGAGCCTTCCCCTCGACAGGTCGGACAAGCCTGGCTGACGCTGAAAAAGCCTTGCTGGTAACGCACCTGGCCCTGCCCTTTACAAGTCGGGCAAACCTCCGGCTGGGCTCCGGCTTCAAGCCCGGTTCCCTGACAGAGATCACAGGTAACATGGCGCGGGATTTTAATTTTAGCCTGAGTCCCGAAAACCGCCTCGTCAAACTCTATGTCCAGATTATAGCGCAGACTTTCGCCGGCCCGCCCGGCCGAACGGCGCCGGCCGCCGGAACCCCCGAAAACTTCACCGAAAAGATCACCAAAAATATCGCCAAAACCACCAAAATCAGCACCGCCTGCGCCTTGCTGTTGCAAACCGGCATGACCATACTGATCGTAAAGCGCCCGTTTCTGCCCATCGGCTAAAACCCCGTAGGCCTCAGTGAGCTCCTTAAACTTGGCCTCGGCCTGAGGATCTCCGGAATTCTGATCTGGATGATATTTAAAAGCCATCTTGCGATAAGCTTTCTTTATCTCGGTTTCGGATGCGTTACGATTAAGCTGTAACACATCATAATAATCTCTTTTTTCAGCCACGCCGACAAACTCCTGATCCGACATCGCCGGAACTTAATTAAAAACTAGATCTAACAACAAACGAAAAAACCAGGTGCGAACAAAGCTCTCGCTTTGCGCCGCACCTGGAACATTTAACCATCAGCCGTCGGACATTTTTGCCAAACGACAACCTTCATTATCTATTTATCGTCTTTAACTTCTTCGAAATCGGCGTCAACGACATCATCATCAGCGCCACCAGCCGGGCCCGCTTCCGGGCCAGCCTCGCCGGCCGCACCTTCAGCACCGGCCGCATTTTCAGCATACATAGCTTCGGCCAGTTTATGGGAGACCTGCTGCAAACTTTCAAGAGCTTTTTTGATCGCCTCAATATCATCGCTATCCTTAACCGATTTTACCTGATTAAGCGCGGCTTCGATATTGGAACGATCCTCGGCCGGGACTTTCTCACCCATCTCTTTAAGGCTCTTTTCCGTCTGATAGATAGTGCTGTCGGCCTGATTACGCTGGTCAATAAGCTCGCGTTTTTTGTGATCCTCATCGGCATGAGCTTCGGCATCTTTAACCATCTGCTCAATCTCGGCGTCACTTAATCCGCTGGATGCCTTGATCTCTACCGATTGCTCTTTGCCGGTCGCCGTATCTTTGGCTGAGACATGAACAATACCATTGGCATCAATATCAAAACTTACCTCAATCTGAGGAACTCCGCGGGGTGCTGCCGGAATCCCGACCAGTTCAAACTGAGCCAAACGTTTGTTGTCGGCCGCCATCTCACGCTCACCTTGCAAAACGACAATGCTGACGGCCGGCTGGTTGTCGGCCGCAGTCGTAAAAGTCTGACTCTTTTTCGTCGGAATCGTCGAATTTTTTTCGATCAGTCTAGTACAAACGCCGCCCAAAGTCTCAATCCCCAAAGAGAGCGGGGTAACATCAAGCAGGAGAACATCCTTGACATCGCCCTGCAAGACTCCACCCTGAATCGCGGCCCCGATCGAGACAACTTCATCCGGGTTGACCCCTTTGCTCGGTTCCTGAGCAAAGATCTCCTTGACCTTCTCTTGAATCCGCGGCATCCGGGTCATCCCGCCAACCAGAATTACTTCCTCAATATCAGAGGTTGAAACCCCGGCATCTTTCATT
>JAUVDU010000298.1 GCA_030595135.1 Deltaproteobacteria bacterium
CTTCCGGGGTCGGATGAGTCATCATCAATCTGGTTGCCGATAGACTCCAAATTTCCCCAGGAAGATTACCATAGGTTGCTGGATGCGGCCGAAATTGCGGATTCCGAGGCGGTCGAGAAATCAACCGGCGCTCTGATTCGGACAATCCTTGCTTCAGCGAAAGATATTGCTGACAAGTACATTGATCCACCCCAGACGACTGATTTTGCCATCTTGTTTCTGCCGACCGAGGGCCTCTATTCGGAAGCTTTGCGGCAGCCCGGAATGGTCGAGAAGTTACAGCAGCAGTTTCGAGTTGTGGTGGCGGGGCCGACGACCCTGGCCGCAATTTTAAACAGTTTGCGGGTGGGGTTTCGGACCTTGGCTATCGAAAAGCGGTCGAGCGAGGTCTGGACGGTTCTTTCGGCAGTAAAAACGGAGTTCGGCAAGTTTGAAGAGGTTTTGTCGAAAGTCAAAAAACAGCTCGACACGGTATCCAGCACTATTGAAATGACCGGGGTTCGGACCCGGGCGATGGAGCGGAAATTGCGGGATGTGGAGGAGTTGCCGACAGTGGAATCGGCCAAGCTGCTGGGGCTTGATCGGGTTAGGGAAAAATAATTTATGGTTATTCGAAAGAGGCTTGACTTTTATCTTTTTTAGTTTAGAATTCGGTCGCTTTCTGTAGTGTACGGGGTTTCCGGTTAGTTTTGCGGAAACCTCGATTTTTTTGCTTTCTTGCTTGGTGGAAATTAAGGTTTTGCTGAAAAACAGATCAGGAGTGTTTTTGACGTGATTGAAGTACAGGGTTTAAATAAATTTTATGGTGATTTTCAGGCGCTTAAGGATCTTGATTTCACGATTAACAAGGGTGAGATTTTAGGTCTGCTGGGTCCGAATGGGGCGGGTAAGACGACCACCATGCGGATTCTAACCTGTTTCCTGCAGCCGACATCAGGCACCATAAAAGTTAAAGACTATAATGTTTTTGATGATCCCTTGGCGATCAAGAATATGATCGGTTATCTGCCTGAGTCTGCGCCTCTCTACGGCGAGATGCTGGTCTATGACTATCTTGCTTATGTCGCCGCCATGCGCGGGCTTGACGGCGGGCTTAAGGTTGAGCGTATAGCTGAGCTGGTTGATACCTGCGGGCTTAAAGAGGTGGTTCATAAAGCGATTCATGAACTCTCTAAAGGCTATAAACAGCGCGTTGGTCTGGCCCATGCGATGATGGGAGATCCTGAGATTCTGGTTCTTGATGAACCGACTTCGGGTCTCGATCCCAATCAGATTGTTGAGATCCGGCAGCTGATCAAAGAGATTGGTAAAGAGAAAACCGTGGTTTTTTCAACTCATATTTTAAGTGAAGCTGAGGCTACCTGTGACCGGGTCGTGATTATTAATCGTGGAGAAATTGTGGCCGACGGGGCGACCGACCATCTCGTGCGGGAGTTTGGCGGCGGGGCCGTGGTTGATGTAGTACTGCAACACGATGATGCGTTGATGGTTGCGGCCGAATTTAAACGGGTGGCCGGAATTTCGCGCCTTGAAGAGATTACTCAAGCTGGCGAAGGTCTAGTTAAAATGGCAATTTTTAGTAAAGAAGAGGAAGATATCCGGCCCGCTCTCTACCGTGTGATTCGCGAGCAGGGTTGGGATCTGCTCGATTTTCACCGGCGTACTGAAACCCTGGAGAATATCTTTGCCCAGCTGACACGGGAGAATTGATGATGAGTGGTGCGTTGACGGTTTTCAAAAAGGAGCTTAGAGGGTTTTTCTTCTCTCCGATCGCCTATATCGTGATTACGACATTCCTGTTACTTTCGGGATGGTTTTTCTTTTCAACCTTCTTCCTCTATAATCAGGCTGAACTGAGGAATTTTTTCAGCCAGTTGCCGATCATCTTCGCTTTTATTGTGCCGGCGGTAACTATGCGCCTCTTTTCCGAGGAGCTTAACAGTGGTTCTTTCGAACTTCTTTCAACTTTGCCGATTACCTCTTGTGGGATTGTGGTCGGAAAATTTCTGGCGGCTCTTACCTTTATCGCCCTGATGCTTTTGCCGACGATCGCCTATGCTTTCAGTGCGGCGTTACTCGGTGATCTTGATTGGGGGCCGGTATTCGGCGGCTATTGCGGGGCTTTGCTCCTGGCCGGTGCCTATGCCGGGATCGGTCTTTTGGCCTCATCCTTGACCAAAAACCAGATTGTCGCCTTTATTATCGGTATGGCGATCTGTTTTATGTTGACGATTTTTGATCGCATGCTCTTTTTTGTTCCAGAGAGCCTTTTAGCCATCTTTGCCTATCTCGGTTCTACAACTCATTTTCAGAATATCTCTCGCGGAATCATCGATACCCGGGATCTGCTCTATTTTTTAAGCATAATATTTCTTGCCCTTTACGCCACAACCGTGGTTTTGCAAGAGAAGAGTTAGGAGGTATTAGCCGTGAAGACGGATAATAATATAGTAAAAAGCGGTCTTTTGGGCCGTTATGGTAAAGTTCTACTCTATCTTATTGTGGTCATTTTGATCAATCTGGTCGGGCTCAATCTTTTTACCCGTTTTGATTTGACCGCCAACCGGGTCTATTCACTCTCACCGGCGAGTAAAGATGTGGTCGCCACTCTTTCCGAGCCGCTGACTTTTAAAGTCTTCTTTTCGGCCAATCTCCCGGCTCCCTACAACGGGGTAGAACGTTATGTCCATGATCTCTTGCAGGAGTATGCCTTGGCCGGCAATAACTATTTCAACTACCAGTTCTATAATCCGGCCGGTGATGATGAAACTGCCGCCGGGAATCAGGAGCTGGCCTTAAGTTACGGCATTCAGCCGGTTCAGATTCGGGCGATTGAACAGGATGAGGTAAAATTTCAGAAAGCTTATATGGGTTTGGTTATAATTCATGGTGATCTGGTTGAAACGCTGCCTGCGATTTCGGCAACAGAGGGTCTTGAATATCAGTTGACAACGGCTATTAAGCGCATGAATAACAAGATCAGCCGCCTGTTGTCCCTGCCCGAAAAGATCAAGATCGACCTTGTCCTCTCTTCATCCTTGGAGCTTGTCGGCCCCTACATGAACCTTGAAAACCTTGACTTACTGCCGGAGTCGATCAGCACAATGGTTAAGCGTCTCAATGATCAGCTCTATGATCAGATTGAATTCTCTTTTCTTGACCCTTCCAAAGCTCTTGCGGCGGAGAAAAGAGCGGTTGATGAACAGGTCATGGAGCTAAAGTGGAAAGAGTTTACCAATCGTCAGGGGCAGACAATCCCCGGGGATCATGGCTATGCCGGACTCTCGGTCTCTTTTTCCGGCCAGCGTCAGGATCTGCATCTGATTTCATCAGTTAACGTGCCGATTTTCGGGGCTCAGTACATGTTGACACCGCTTGAAGATCTTGAGGTGATGCTT
>JAUVDU010000185.1 GCA_030595135.1 Deltaproteobacteria bacterium
CAGTAACACCTCAACTTTCCTCATTGAAAAGCTCATGGCTAAAGTGGATAACCCGAGCCGAACCGCTGGTTTGCACTACTTCTTCCCCGCCAACATCAACCGCCTGGTCGAGGTTATCAGACAAAAAGAGACCTCCGACGCAACCTATACAGCGCTTATGGAATTTGCCAAGAAAAACCGCAAGGTGGCAATTACGGTCAAGGATTTTCCGGGCTTTGCCGTCAATCCGGTTTTTATCGCCAGCTATGTGGTTCTCGACAGTTTCTATGGAGATAAGTTAAATGCCGCCAGCCTAGAAAGCATCTCCCAAGAAGCCTTAGGCCTTAAGTTCGGCATCATGTGGGTGCAAAATGGGGCCGGACTCGGTACCTGCTTCCATGCCGGAGTTTCAATGGCCGAATATTTAAGAGATGATGACACCGGCTATCCGCTGATGTGCGACCAGTTAAAGAAACAGTTTGAAAGCGGTCAGCTCTGGGATCTCGAAGGCGGCCCGATCACCGAAGACAAAGCCGTCCGCACGGAAGTTAAAGAGCGCCTCTTAGGGGCTATCTTTGCGATCTCAACCCACCTCATTGAACACCAGGTAGTCAGCCCCGACGATCTTGAACTCGGGATTAAAACCTCACTGGCCTGGCCCCAGGGGCCTTTGGCCTTAATGAACCAGCTCGGCATGGAAGAGAGCGCCCGCCTGGTTAAAGTTGCGGTAGCGGCTGGAGATTTCAAACTACCGAAAAAATTCACCGACAACGACCTGACGGCTTGGAAACTGAAATAGCAACTAACCCAGCAGAGACGTAAGACCCAGTCCCCGCCCGACCTCGGTGCGGGGACTGGGTCTTACGAAAATTACCGGCGCTTAGAAAATCTTGTAGTGTCAAGGTGTACAAATAACCAATAATTACCCGTAGCCTGTCCCCTTCGAAGTGGGCGAAGCAAAATTCGCCGCTCTCCGCTGTAACTTAACTTCTCACTTTTTTACGCCTTCACTTTTTTCCCGGCAACAATTTTTTGCGCCAGCTTTAAAATTTCACGAAAGGGGTGGTGAACCTGGGTCGTATTGATCGTGATAATCGTATCGGTGATCGTCCCGTAACGGGTGGGATCGCCGCTCTCCTGAATATGGTGCGAAATAATATCCCGCAATTCAGTTTCGGTGCCCATCATGATATGACGTTCATCGGTCGCGACCAGATCTTTGATCTTTGGTCTTTGCCGCGTCCGGATAAAATATTGCGCCCCCAAAGTAGCCCCACGCAAAGCGTGCCCGCTATCCCAGGAAAGTGCCTTTAGAGCGATAAAGATACCGGCAAAGGTATCGCCCGCCCCCAACGTCGAAGCAAGTTCATCGATAAAATCATCGCCACAGATAATCCGCCGATCGGCATAACGCATTCTAAAAATCGTATCTTCGGGCATCCGCGCCTTTTTCCAGTAGAGTAATGCCCGAGATGGAGTCAGGCGTTCGGTATAACGCACCCCTTTACTGCCTTCAGTCAAAAGCAGACGCCCACCTTTGTTATTCTCCCCCTTTTTCCCCTGATTCATATGCCGTACCAGCTGACTACTGGTCAGATCTATCCCTTTACGCCGCGCCACACCATCGAGCAG
The DNA here is from genome assembly GCA_030595135.1 of Deltaproteobacteria bacterium. Taxonomy (GTDB): domain Bacteria; phylum Desulfobacterota; class Anaeroferrophillalia; order Anaeroferrophillales; family Tharpellaceae; genus Tharpella. Next base: position 1,612 of record JAUVDU010000185.1, read on the forward strand.
TAACAGCTCTTCAGTATTAAAGATCAGATACTGAATAAAGGGAATTACGGAATCATAGAGAAGCTCTTCCCGGTTGCTGAAAAAGTGCTCTTTCCTGGAGGTATAGTAACGAGACTCGACCAGAGCATCAACACATTGAAAAAAGGTCTTCGTCGGGCAGAGAAAAGTCGTCACCGCACTGGCGTAGGCGGTGTGCAGCAGGCGGCAGACCAGACGCATCTCCTCAGGGTTGGTAAGCGAGTTAATAATCAGATTAGTGCGCACAAATTCACTGTCTTTGCGCAACTTATATTCAAGGTCAAAATAACGTTGGGCCAGACGTTCAACCGGAATAATCTCCTCATTAGTCCGGTTCGACAGAACAATCCGGTCGAGATTTTTACCGGAGTCATTCTCGATCGTCAGCACATAACTGATACGAGGCACAAGGTTATCAACATGAATTTCAGGGATATCTCCAATTTTCACCCGATAATCCTGATAAAACTTCTTAACCAATTTAAACTTGGGATTTTTAACATCAAAAAAGAAGAGATGTTCGCACTCAATTTGAGCCTCATATGATTGCAACTCAGGAGAGTCATACAGGGAACGGATCGCCTCTATAAGATTCCGATTATTGCCCCCCAACTGAATCCGGGCCGGTTTTTCAACCAAGATCAGTTTAAGATCTTTTTCATCCCTGATAATCTCGGGATAGGCCCGGTTGAGTTCATTAATCAACCCCGACAAATCAACCGAGCGCAAACTCAAAGGTTGACATTCACTGTGTTTACCGCCGAAAGTCATGGTGTAGTAATACTTATCATTAACTTTTTGCACTTCACAGGCGGCTAACGGATTAACATAAATAGGCTTATCAAGACCATCAACCCGGCAAACAAAGATGGTTCCCAAGGGCAACAGCATCTTATCATCGATCATGATAAGATCATTCTTGACCACCTTGCGAATATCCTCTAAAGAAAGAGAGATCATGTAATCAAAAACCGGAATCCCGCCAAGAAAGACGAAACGAGTCCTATCGTTAACAGTCATGGCATCACCTCATTTAAAAACCTGCTTGATTTTTACCGTCCGGCTGTGTTAAAGAGCGCAGCCTTGATAATGATAATATGAAAATCTTTTACAACTTCTAAGATGCTATCTTAAGGATAGCATCTTAAATTCCCCCCATGGAGAACTATAATGGCCAGGGTTTGTGATATTTGCGGTAAAAAACCGCTCGTCGGCAACAATGTAAGTCATGCAAACAATAAAACCAAAAAGGTCTCACGGCCCAACCTGCAAGAGGTTCACGCAGTCGTTAATGGCCAGCGCCGCAGGGTTAAAGTCTGCACCCGTTGTATACGTTCAGGCGCTATTACAAAATAGACTGATTCAACTGTTTCAATTTATCCTTACCCGGTATTGGTGTACAACTGATACCGGGTTTTCTTGTTTTTTAGGAGTCCTAACTCATGATGGCTAAGTAAAAATTTCGATAGACAAGGAGTCGTGATTTTTCAGGTGCGAGACTATACAAGTAGTATGTCGAGTGCCTGAAAAATCACAGAGACGCCGGATATCGGAACTTTTTACGACGCCATCAGCTCATGCGCGACACCTGATAGACACCCTTCACCGCCCGCAAAGCCTGTTTAACCCTTTTCAAATGCTCAAGATCCTTGACTTGGACCTCAAAGAGACAGATAGCCTTGTGATCAATGCTGGTGCTTAAAGAACCGCTGGCGATATTGGCCTCTTGGCTGCTGATTGCAGTTCCCAGGGAGACCAACATACCTTTAACGTCCTCGCTCATGATCCGAATTTTTACCGAGTGCGAAGTCGAACGCTCAAGATTCCACTCGACATCCATGAAACGTTCCGAATCACCCTGGTTAACGTGCCGACAATTGCGCCGATGAATGGTTAAGCCTCGTCCCCGGGTAACAAAACCAACCACATCATCACCGGGCAGCGGATTACAACATTTGGCAAAACGCACCAAAACATCGTCGATATCCTTAATTGAAATACCATCCTGGGCCGGTTTACGGGCTGCTTTGGTCTCAACTTTTTTCTCTTTTTTCTTATGTTGTTCACGCAGCTCAGGATAGATCCGATTAATAACCTGCTGAGCCGAAAGTTTTCCCCGGCCAATGGCGGCGAGCAGGGCTTCAGCATGATTAAGCGAGAATTCAACTGCCGCCGCCTGCATCTTACCGCTCTTTAAGGCCTGATTAAAAGAGAGTTTTGAGCGGGCAAAGGCTTTTTCACAAAACTCGCGTCCCAGTTCAATACTCCGTCTCTCCTCCTCTTTTTTAACCCATTGCCGGATCTTGCTCCGAGCCTTACCGGTTTTAACAAAGGCGAGCCAATCCTTGTTCGGATGCTGACGTTTGGAGGTAACAATCTCTACCATCTCACCATTTTTAAGCTGGTAACGCAAAGGTACAAGCTTGCCGTTGACCTTGGCCCCGTTGCAGTGATCACCGATATTGGAGTGAATACTATAAGCCAGATCAATCGGCGTTGAACCATTCGGCAACTCCTTAACCTCACCGGCAGGGGTAAAGACATAAACCGCCTCGGAAAAGAGATCAATCTTGACTGAATCAAGAAACTCACCGGGACTATCAACCTCCTGCTGCCACTCGATCATCTGCCGCAGCCAATCCATCTGCTTACGGTCATGATCGTCGAGCTGATAGCCCTCCTTATAGTGCCAATGGGCAGCAATCCCCATCTCGGCAATCTGATGCATCTCCTGCGTACGAATCTGAAATTCGATATGACGACCGTCCGGCCCGATTACCGAAGTATGCAGCGATCGATACATATTGGCCTTGGGCATGCTGATAAAATCCTTGAAGCGGCTCGGTACCGGCCGCCAGAGCGCATGAATAATACCAAGCACATTATAACATTCCGCCTTATCGGAAACCAGTATCCGAAAGGCAATAATATCATAAATCTGTTCAAAAGATATGTCACGCCGCACCATTTTACGATAGATGCTGTAGAGGTGTTTAAGACGACCGGCCACCTCACCACTGATACCGTGATGTTCAAGATTGCGCTGCACCAGCTTGATAATCTTATCGATAAATTCACGGCTTTCAAGCTCTTTACGGGCGACTTTCTCCTCCAGCTCG